>JBFFFX010000016.1:0-16205 GCA_041557775.1 Acidimicrobiia bacterium
CGCCGTACGAGCAGAGATGCATGTGCTGGTCGTCGTACTGCTCCAGTTCGGCGTACAGACCGGCGGCGTATTTCGCCATCCGGCTGAGCGTCTTGCTGTGACTGGCGGCGACGACGCCGCCAGGAGCGTGCGAGGTGGAGCCGGCGTTGTACGGCAGAGGTCCCTGGTCGATGACGGCGATGTCATCCCAGCCGTGGAGGGCCGCGAGGTGGTACGCCGCGGCGGCACCGACGATGCCGCCGCCGACGATCACCAGTCGTGCCGAGGCCATGCCGCACCACCTTTCGAAACACCCATGTCTGGTCGCGGGTGCATGCTGCCGTCCCGGTGGCGCGGGCGCAAGCCGTTGGTCAGGCGAGGAATCGCTCCTCGAGCGGGCACGTCGAGAGCATCTCGGCTCCCTGGTCCGAGAGGTACCCCGGCTCGAGCTTCACGCCGGGGCCCCGCGATCGGAGCCGGTGCTCCCGGTCAGCCGGCCGCGCCGAACATCGATGCGCCGTCGGTCTCGTCGCCTTCCGGGATGCGCTCGACACCCACCATGCGGTCGATGACCATGTTCTGGAAGCGGTGCAGCGGTTCCTCGAAGCGGTAGCACATGCGCCCGCCGGCGTAATCAGTGGTCGCGATACCGGTCTGTACCCGCTCGACGATCTCGATGTCCTCCAGATTGACGTGGTCCCAGAAGCCGGCGAGCTTCTCGAGGGCCGCCTCCGCTTCTGTGTCCATCGTCGTCGTGGGCGGGATCAGGATGTGGGTCTGCTCCGTTGTGTGATCCGGCGCGCTGGGGGTGAGGATCATCACGAAGACGTGGTTCGGCAGCACCGAGATCGCGACGTTGGGGAAGAGACACATGAAGCGTCCGCTGACCACCTCGTCGTCGGTGAGCGCCGCATATGGAGGCAGTGCCAGCCACGCCGGATCGTCGGCCTGCGACACCGGGTTGGTCATCATCCCGGTGTACATGCCCGGTCCCTGATACCGGTAGTGGTCCTCCATGCGCGATACCTTCACCAGCTCCGGGTGGACCCAGGGCAGGTGGTAGTACTCCATGAAGTTCTCCGCCACGAGCTTCCAGTTGGCATCGATCTCGTAGGTCTTGGCGAATCTGCTCCCCCAGCCGGCGAGGTCGTAGTTGGCAAAGCGTGCGGGGAGATCGCCCAGCCAGACGGCGAGCGGCACCGCGTCCGCGTCGACGTTCACGAAGAGCAGCGGTCCCCAGACGTCGACGCGCACCGGCAGCAGCCCGTAGTCGGCCTTGTCGAACGCCTTCACGTCGCTCATGTCGAAGATGGCTTGCTGATCGTGCGGGATGTCGGAGCCTTCGAAGAGGGGTGTCCCCAGGCAGGCTCCGTCGAGCCCGTAGGCCCAAGCGTGGTAGGGACAGCGAAAGCGGCCGGCCTTCAGGGTCTGGTCGTGGGTGACGAGCCGGGCGCCGCGGTGCCGGCAGACGTTCTGGAACCCGTGCAGCCGCTGCTGCCGGTCCCGGGTCACGATGACGGAACGCCCGCCGACGTCGCGCACGATCACGTCTCCGGTGCTCGCGACCTCCTCGACCAGCCCGACACACACCCAGCTGCGGCGCCACAGGGCTTCCAGCTCGCCGCTGTGGTAGCCCGCATCGTGGTAGGCCCCGGGAAGCAGCGTGGACGCGAGCTCCACCGGGAGCCGGGTGGCGGCGTATGTCGTCTCTTTTCGGTAGACCGATCGGTCGGTCATGGCACCTCGTTGCGCAGCATCGGGGCAAAGTATCGCGAGACGCGACGCGCCGTGCTCGGAGGCAGATCGGTTCGGTACCGTTGTGGTGCCAATGACCATCTCAAGAGCGGTGACCGGTCCGAACGCGATATTGCCGCCGCGTGTCGCAAGCTCAGACTGCGACAAGGAGGACTCGCAGGTGTCGAGATCGCCGTGGTGGGACGTGATGCCGGCGAAGCAGGACCGGTCGGCACTCGTCGCAGCGGCCGGCTCGCGGCGGCAGAGCCCCCACAACTCCGAGCTGGTCCGGGATCACGCCGGCATCGCCGTGTCGATCCAGGCCCTCGACGAGGCAAGGCACGCAAACGGAGGGAGTCCATGAGCAGCGAACGATTCGAGCGCGGTCTCGAGGTCCGCAAGGCGGTTCTCGGCGAGGACTACGTGCAGCGCAACCTCGATGCCGCCGACGACTTCAATCGTGAGTTCCAGGAGGTCATCACCGAGTTCTGTTGGGGCCTCGCATGGGCGGACGACACGCTCACCCTGCGCGAGCGGTCGTTGATCAACCTGGGACTGATCGCCGCCCTGGGTCGCATGCACGAGTGGGAAGTCCACTTCCGCGGCGCCATCACCAACGGCCTCACGCGGGAGGAGCTGCGGGCCGTGCTGCATCAGATCACCGCCTATGCAGGCGCTCCGGCGGGGGTCGAGTGCTTCCGCATCGCTCGCAAGGTGTTTGCCGAAGTGGACGCAGCGTGAGCCTTCCCGCCACCATGCGCGCCGTCGTGCTCACCGGGCATGGCGGTCTCGACAAGCTCGAGTACCGAGACGACCTCCTGGTGCCGGCTGCCGGCCCCGATGACGTCGTCATCGAGGTCGCGGCGTGCGGAATGAACAACACCGACGTCAACACGCGGATCGGGTGGTACGCGAAGTCGGTCAACGCGGCTACCGGCGACCAGCTCGCGCCCGAAGGTGTCGATGGCTCTTGGGGCGGAGGACTGGGCTTTCCCCGCATTCAGGGTGCCGACCCCGTGGGGCGCATCGTGGCCGTCGGCGAACGGGTCGACAGGAGCCGCATCGGCGAGCGAGTGCTCGTCGACGCCTGGCTGCGCGACCCCGAGGGGGACCTGGAGAGGGCCCGGTATCTCGGCTCAGAAGTGGACGGCGGCTTCGCCGAGTACGTCCGGGTGCCGGCGGTCAACACCCACCGCATCGAGTCCGACCTGACCGACGTCGAGCTGGCGAGCTTCCCGTGCTCCTACGCGACCGCCGAGCACATGCTGCACCGTGCCGGCGTTCGCGAGGACCAGTGGGTGCTCGTGACCGGCGCATCGGGCGGGGTCGGCGGCGGCCTCATCCAGCTGGCCAAGCGGCGCGGCGCCCGGGTCGCGGCCGTTACCAGCGCAGGCAAGATCGACGCGCTCCGGGCGACGGGCGCCGACGTCGTGCTCGACCGGGCCCAGGATGACCTGGCCGCGGCCGTGCTCGACGCCACGGGCGGGGTCGACGTCTTCGCCGACGTCGTCGGTGGGGAGGGCTTCGCCCGGTTGTACGAGACGATCCGCCGCGGTGGTCACTACACCACCGCCGGGGCGATCGGCGGTCCGATCGTCGCGCTGGATCTGCGCACGCTGTACCTCCACGACATCACGATGCACGGCTGCACCGTGCTGCCGCCTGCCGTGTTCCGGAGCTTGATCGGCTACATCGAGAATGGCGAGATCCAACCGATCCTCGCCGGGACGTTCCCGCTCGCGCAGTTGGCAGCCGCACAAGAGGAGTTCGTGCGGAAAACGCACGTCGGTGCGTTCGTCATCGAGGTTCGGCGGTGAGGATGACCGCGATCTCGCTCTCGGCTGGATGTGTCCCACCGATATGCGGCCATCGGTGCCCGGCCGCCTCCTCGTCGCGCTGCTGCCCGCGACCGGGAAGACCCCTCAGCAGTCCGTCTGGGAGGCGGCCCGGCGCCGCATCGTGTCGGGGGTGTGCGACCGGGCGCTCTACGGCAGAGGCCATGGCTCGGCAACCAGGATGTCCCCACCTGGCCTGAGCGCTCAGGCCAGGGTGCGGATTCCGTGCCACACGGGGTCGCACCGGTAGTCCCAGTACTTCACGGAGTCGAGCACGACCGCCCCCTCTTTTGCGAGGTCACGGGGCGCCGCCGACCCCCGGTAGATGCGCACGTGGGCGTAGTAGTCGGGCGAGGCCTCCTCGGCCGCTACCTGATGTGTGCCGGCGGCGCGCCACCGCTCGATGACCTCGGGTGAGGCGACGAGCACCAGGTTGGCGTAGTTGCGCTCGTCGGCGAGGAGGTGCGTGCTGTAGCCGAGCACGCCGGCGGTGGACGACACGGCGGCGAAGAGGCGGGCGCTCAGCTCGTCGATGCGGCGCACCGCCGCAGTTGTGACGTGGTCGCGGATGCGTCCGAAGAACCCGACCACGGTGATGCGGTCGTAGTCGTCGAGCGCCGCAGGGGAAGGGATCACGACCCGCCGGTACCACGCGTCGGGCCGGGGTGAGTAGCGCGTCACCGGCTGATCCGATCCCGCCGCCGCAACGAGCTGGTCGTTCACGTCGCGAATCAGCATGCACAGGACGGCGCGATCCCCCGGTACGTGATCGGGATGCGTGAATGTGCGCCCCTCGACGACCTCACGGGGACCGAGCCTGACCACGGGGGCGATGGGCACCGTCATGGCCGGCTCCCGGCAACGACGCGTGCACGCAGGCCGAGCTCCGTCGCGATGGCATCGGCGGCGTCGACCACGAGCGGGGCTGCCGCCCTCCGCGCCGCTTCGTCAAAGCGCTGGCTGGGTCCGCTGATGGCGACCGCGGCCATGGCCGACCCGCTCGGTTCGTGGATCGGGGCCGCCAAGGCGGACGTCCCCGCCTCGAAACCGTCCGAGACTTCGGCGTAGCCGCGCCCGGCGATATCCGCCAGCTCGGCGTCGAAGGAAGGGCCAGCTGCGCGATCCGCATCTCCCACCGCGGTCAGCAGGCGCCAGTCCTCACCCCGAGCGTGCATCGCGGCGAGCAGCACCTTGCCGGAGGCCGTCGTTCGGAGCGGGATTCGGCGACCGATCCAGACGACGTGGCGGAGCGAATGCGGGCTCGGCGCGTGCGCGGCGATGACCGCTTCGCTCCCGCGCCGCACCGCGACTGCGACCGTCTCGCACGTCTGCTGCGCGAGGTGCTGGATGTGGGGCATCGCCGCGGCGCGCACATCGATCTGGCCGAGGGCGACGCCGGCCATCCCGACCACGGCAGTGCCCAGCGAGTACCGGCCGGTGGCCGTGTTGTGCCACACCATGCCCTCCTCGAGCAGCACGGCGAGGATCCGCGAGACGGTGCTCTTGTGGAGATCGAGGCGCTGGCTGATCTCGGTGACCGTGAGTGCCGGTTCCGCTTCCGTGAAGGCCCTCAGAATGGCGATCGCTCGGTGCAGTGACTGGCGTGTGGGCATGCTTCTCGTCCCGCCTGAGGTTGCATGGAGTGCAACAGCAATGCATTCTCTGCGCCTCGCAACCGTAGCCGGTGAGCCTTTGGAGCGAAAGGGTGCCGGTCGCGTCCGCCAGTCGCCCGCACGGCCTGCGATTACAGTCGTTCACGTGAGCATCTGGAGCGACCTGAGGGGTTTCGTGCGCATGTTGCGGCGCGATCTCCCGCGGCAGGCCCGCGCCCCGACCTCATTGGCGCGTACGCTGCGGGACTCGACGCACGTCCGTGGTCTCCGCGGATTCCTGCCCCGCGCCGGAACCGAGCAGCAGCACGAGATCGTCGCCGACGCCCACGAGCGCTACGACGCCTCGTTCAACGAGGCGCGCTAGCGCAGTTCCAGCGGGTAGGTCGAGAGCACCTCGTGGCCCGTCTCGGTGACGAGGACCTGCTCCTCCAACTTGACGCCTTCCGGTGCACCCTTGCGGCCGACATAGGCTTCGACGCAGATCACCTGCCCCGGTTCGAGCACACCGTCGACACCGACTTCCTCCCATGCGTCCCGGAAGTAGACCGAGGGCCACTCGTCGGCGAGACCGACACCGTGGTACTGCACCGAGTACCGGCGGAACGCTTCCGGGTCCTGCTCCATTGCCTTGAACGTGAGTTCTCGCAACGTCACCCCCGGGCCGAGCAGCGCCGTGTTGTGGCGGATCTGCTCCGCCGCCCGCTCCCACGCGTCGCGCTGGTGCGGCTTCGCCGGCTCCCCGCCCGCGATCCACGTCCGAGAGATGTCGACGCAGTAGCCGTAGGCCCCGATGAGGTCGGTGTCGAAGGCGACGATGTCACCGGACTCGATGACGCGGCTCGAGCTCTCCTGGAACCACGGGTTGGTCCTGGGCCCGGAGGCGAGGAGCCGAGTCTCGATCCACTCGCCGAACCGGATGATGTTCTCGGCGTGCAGCACCGACCAGAGCTCGTTCTCCGTCATCCCCGGCGTCATCGCCTCGTACATCGCTTCCATCGCCGTCTCACACGATGAGATGGCGCAGCGCATCGCCACGAGCTCCTCGGAGGACTTCACCGCCCTGGCGTGTTCCATCACCTCCTCGCCGTTGCGCACGTCGATCCCGGAGCGGTCGAGGGCGAGGATCGCGAGCGGGTTGGCGCGATCGATGGCCAGCCGTCGGTTGCCGCCGCCGTACGTGGCGACGACGTCGGAGATCTCGGCCGCCCAGCGACGCACGTTGCGATCGGTCTCCGCACCCGCGAACTGGTACATCCACTGCACCGCGGTCCGCATCTCATCCACGAGATCGAGGTGCGCGGAGAGGTGCTCCGAGGTCATGTAGTCCCAGACGATGACGGGTCCCTCGGTCGTCACCAGCGCATAGCGGGTCGGGTTGTGGGCGACCCACACCTGCATGTTCGTGCTGTCCGTGGCGTAGCGGATGTTGATCGGGTCGTAGAGAAGAATCCCGGCGTAGTCGCGGGCGCGCAGCATCTCCCTGACTCGATCGAGGCGATATGCCCTGATCACGTCCAGGTCCGGGGTTCGGAGCTCCGCCGCCGTCCACTCCGAGAGCGCCGGTTCGCCGGGACCCAGCATGTGCAGGTTGAGGCGGGCGGCCGCCAGCGTCTCTGCGGAGACGCGCTGGTGGGCGCCGATCTTGGTGCGATGCCGGCCGGTGATGGCGGAGTCGCCGAAGGGATGCTCCACGTGGTTCCTTCTCTGTGAGGTGTCGCTGCGACCCGACGCGCCGGCATCGTAGAACCGCACCCATGCCTCGTCCACGGCTACCGTCGCCGTCATGATGGTCCAAGACAGGCGGGCCGTGGTCACCGCGGGTGGCAGCGGCGCCGGTCTCGTCATCGCGGAGACTCTCGCGGCCGAGGGCGCCGAGGTCTTCGTGTGCGACATCGACGCCGCCACGATCGCCTGCTTGCCCGAAACGCTTGCGGGAACGGTGGTCGACGTCGCCGATCCGGACGCGGTGCAGGCGTGGCTGAGTCCGATCGCCGACAAGGGTGTCGATCTCCTCGTCAACAACGCCGGGATCGCCGGCCCCACCGCCCCCATCGAGGACATCGCCGTCGCCGACTGGCGCACCTGCCTCGCCGTCGACCTGGACGCGGCATTCTTCTGCTCCCGCATCGTCGTCCCAACGATGAAGTCGTCCGGCTCTGGGTGCATCGTCAACATCGCCTCGACCGCCGGGATGCTCGGCATGCCGCATAGGGCGCCCTACGTGGCTGCAAAGTTCGGCCTCGTCGGGCTCACCAAAACGCTGGCCATGGAGCTCGGCCGGCACGGCATCCGGGTGAACGCCATCGCACCCGGCTCCCTCCACGGCGAGCGCATGGAGCGGGTCATCGCCGCCCACGCCGCCGCCGAGGGCATCGAGCCCAACGCGGTACGCGCCATGTACACCCAGGGCGTGTCGCTGGCCCGCTTCGTCGAACCGCAGGAGATCGCCGACATGGTGGTCTACCTGGCGTCCGAGCGCGGCCGCTCGATCTCGGGGCAGGTCATCGCCATCGACGGACATACCGAGACGCTCTACCCCCGACCTCTCTAGGCCATACACTGCTCGGATGCCGCTGGTGACGACCACGATCGGAGCCTTTCCCAAGCCCGAGTCGGTGACGCTTCCCGACTGGTTCAGAGGCCCGTCGACCCTGGGCGCCGACGCCACGATCGCAACGTCCCGCCTGTCCTCCGCCGCTGCGCAGGACGAGAGCGTCGCCTGCGGCATTCGCGAGGTCGTGGCGGCCCAAGTGACCGCAGGCGTCGACATCCCGACCGACGGTGAGGTCCGGCGCGAGAACTACGTGCACTACCACTGCCGGCATCTGGAGGGCTTCGACTTCGATCGCTTGACGCCCAAGCTGGTGAGGGACCGCACGTGGCAGGCCGAGCTCCCGACGGTCGTCGGGCCGATCTCGCCGCAGGCCCCCTTCCTCGTAGCCGACTATCGCATCGCCCAGTCGGCGACCGATCGCCCGATCAAGATCACGCTGCCAGGGCCCATGACCATCATGGACTCCACCGCCGACGCCTTCTACTTCGATGATTTGGCATGGGGCCACGCGCTCGCCCTCGCCCTGAATCACGAAGCCCGGGCGCTGATTGCCGCCGGCTGCCGGCACCTCCAGATAGATGAACCAGTCTTCGCCCGCTATCCGGAGCGTGCGCTCGGCTACGGCTTCGACCTCCTCGAGGTGGTCCTCGAAGGCATCCCCGAGACCGTCACGCGGGTGCTGCACATGTGCTGCGGATATCCCGACCGGCTCGACAACCCCAGCTATCCCAAGGCCGATCCGGCCGCCTATCTGCAGCTCGCACCCGCAGTCGACGCCAGTAGCTGTGACGCCGTGTCGCTCGAGGACGCCCATCGCCCCGTCGATCGCCGGGTCTTCGAAGCCCTTGCGTCGACGACGGTGATTCTCGGTGCGGTTCGCATCGCGACATCACGGGTGGAGACGGCAGCGGAGATCGCCGGTCGCGTCGAGGGCGTGCTCGCTCATGTGCCGGCGGCCCGGCTGCAGCTCGCCCCCGACTGCGGTCTGGGCATGCTCCCGCGCGCCATCGCTCTTGCCAAACTTCGTCAGATGCGGCGCGCTGCGGACGTCTTCGACCGCGACGTCTGAGTCCGCGCTCGGCGCGGGCCCGCAGTCGCCAGGAAGTGGTCGCCTGAAAAGAGGGGCGCTCCCACGGGAGCGCCCCTCGTTGGGTTTCGGTTGCGACCGGCGGCTATGCGGCGCCGAGCGCCTCGGCGAGCCATCCGTCGACCGTGGACCGGTTGTTGGCGATCCACTCGGTGGCCAGTCCCTGGATGTCCTCGTTGGTGTCGGCACCGGCCGACTGCGCCACATTGGCGAGCGAGACATCGATGACCGGCAGCACAACCAGTTCGAGGAGCTTCGCCGCCGCCGGGTTGGCGTCGAGGAAGTCACGGTTGGCCGTCACCATGATGTCGGCCGCAATCCAGCCGAGCTGGCAGACGCCGCCGTCGGAAGCCGGGCACTGCTCCGGACCGATCGAGGCCGTGCCGGGCAGCTGGCTGTGCGCCTCGCCGCCCTCCTGGCCCGACGGGTTCGAATCGTCGAGCACCGCGTCCACGCCCAGCCAGACGACGTTGTCGCCCGGGCGCAGCTCGGTGATGTAGGCGCTCGGCGTCCACGTGTAGATGACCATCGGCTCGCCGGCGTTCGCCTTGGCGACCGCTTCGGCCATCATCGCGTCATAGCCGGCGATCGCTTCCTGGATGTTGCCCCACGCGTTCTCACCGTCACCGAAGGCGATCTGGTTCAGGATGATGTTGTCACAGGTCCAGCTCTCCTGGCAGCCGTAGATGTCGGCGATGCCGTTGTTCGGAGTCGGGTCCTGAGCGTCATACGCCGCGATCGCCTCGGCGTTGGCGTTGAACTCGTCCATCGTCGTGATGCCGTACTGCTCGGCGAAGGACTTCGTGATCAGGAAGCCCTGGAGACCGCCGGCGACCATCTCGCCACCGGTGTTGCTGAATCCACCAGGGAAGTTCACGGCAGTGTCCGGTGCCGGACCGAATGCATACAGGTGGTCACCGACGCGGCTGCCGTCCGGCAGCTCCGGCTCCCACCAGCTGATGTGACCGGGGTACCAGCTGTTGACCCAGAAGTCGAAGTCGCCTTGGGCCATCGACAGATACGCCAGCGATGGGCCCAGCTCCAGATCCGCAGGATCGCTCACGTCATAGCCGAGCTCCTGGAGGAGCTGTTGGTAGACGGCCGCCTGGAAGTAGCCAGTCGACCAGTCGGCACGTCCCATCGTCACCGTGACGCCTTCGCCCGGCATGGCCGCCGGCTCGTCCGTCACGGCTTCCGTGGTCGTGGTCGCCGGCGCCTCCGTGTCATCCGTGGTGTCGGCGGGGGCTTCCGTAGCTTGCGTTTCGTCCGTGCCGGTGTCAGCAGCGGTGGTGTCGGCCGAATCGTCGTCGCCTCCACACGCTGCGATCACCAGCACGAACACCGCGAGCAGGGCGATGAGCCTCACTCTCAAGTTCTTCATAGGTTCTCCTTCTCTTCCGTCTCCCCGCAAGGGGTGCTTTCGCCCGCTGGAACGTTCCAGCACGGGGGCGAAACCTTTGCAGTTGCTCTGTTGGATACCGTCATACGGTCGCTTGTGCCAAGTCCTCGGTCGGCGCCTTGGCCTCGACCGGCGTCTCACGCTCCTCGTAGACCTTGCTCCGCCGGAACTCCCTGAGCACCGGAGAGACCGACGCGAGGAGGAAGAAACCTCCCGCCATCGAGAGGAACGAACCGACCCCACTGACGTAGTTGGGGTCGCCCGACCGGACCTGTGTGAAGATCCACGCCAACGCGATCGACGCGATGCCAAATCCGATGCCGGCCGTGATCGCACTCCATCGCCATTGCACGTGTTCCTTGCGACCGAGCAGGCCTGCCGAGAGCAGCGCGGTGGCGAGCCCCACGGCGCCAATGAGCACGGACCACAACCCGAGTTGCGGACCGTCGGCGTTGAGGCCGTCGGTGACGATGACGCCCGTGTTCTGTGCTCGCGCCATGAGCGCGGAAAGCTCTGCGGAGATCGCACCGGCATCGGCCGGATTGGCTGTGGCCTCGGCGCGGAGCCGCTCGATCTCGGCTTCGATCTCAGGCGAGATCACGACATCCTGGCGGCCATCGAAGCTCCAGCCGGAGATCATCCCGAGCAGCAGCACCACGAGTCCGAGCGAAGCGCCGACGACCCGGGCCCATGCGATCTCGGCCTTGAGCGGATGGAGGGGGCTGTGGGGTGCGATCATCACCCAGCGGATCGAGCCCGCGGAAGCAGCCAGCCCTCCGACGAGGGCGAGCGTGACACCTATCCCGGTTCCCGGGTCGACTGAGAGAGGGGCCGTCCCGGCGACCACGTGGGCACCCGCCGTCAGCAGGATGGCGAGTGAGCCGATGACGGCGCCATCGGCCGCCAGCCATCGGCCGCCCCGGCCCGGCGTCCGGTAACTGTTGACGACGGCGAGCACAACGAAGATGCCGACCAGCAGCACCAAGATGCCGAACCAGGAACCGCCGGAGGCATCGAGACCGCTGAAGGTCATACCGGTGAGATCCTGATCGGCCCGCCGGCCGAAGGCGCTCATCTTCCCGGCATCGGTCGTCCACGGAACGAACACGGAGGCCACCGCAATGGCAGCTCCGACGAGCGTCGCCATCATCGGGCCGGTCTCGCCCCTTGCCACCGGAGCGAACCGGTCGACGGCCTTGTAGACGGTCACGCCGCCTTCGTCGGCCTCGGGCAGCAACGCCTCGGGATCGCGGCGGTGCACCCACGCTTGATGGATGCGGCGGAAGAGATTGCCGGTGTCGGCGTCCTCACGCTGGGTCATTCGGTCGAGGACCACGGCGACGAGGAAGAAAGCGAGGCCGCCCGAAAAGGCCAGCGCGACATCCTGGTTGGAGAGTGCCCGGAAGAGCAGGCGGCCGAGTCCGCCGGCGCCCATGATGGCCGCGATCCCGAGCATCGAGATGGCGAGGAGCAGCGTCTGGTTGATGCCGGTCATGATCGCCGGCCGGGCGAGGGGAAGCTGCACGTCGGTGAGGACGCGCAACTCCGGTGCCCCGTAGGCGCGGCTTGCTTCGACCACGTCGTCGGGAACCTGACGAATGCCGAGATTGGTGAGTCGGATCAGCGGAGGCAGGGCGAAGATCATCGTCACCATCGTCGAGGACACTTCGCCGATGCCCCAGAAGAAGATGAACGGCAGCATGTAGACGAAGGAGTGCACGACTTGCATCGCGTCGAGCACGGGTCGCACCACCCGCCACACGCTGTCGAACCTTCCACAGAGAATGCCGACGGGAATGCCGACGATCACGCAGAGCAGCACTGCGACGCCAATGAAACCAATGGTCCTCGAAGTCTCCAGCCAGTACGCGTTGCCCAGGAGCCCACAGATGGCGAGAGCGCCGGCTACAAAGACGCCGACCTTCACGTTGCGGACCAAAGAGGCGATGACGAACATTCCGAGCACGACCCAGATCCACGAGATCTCGGAGAGGAAGTCGTTGACGAGGGCGTCGATGAGCACCTCGAATGGCCAGGCGACCACGTTCAGCAGATCCCGCATGTTGTTGAAGATCCAGTCGACCGACTGGTCCATCCAGTCGCCGAACGGAATCTCCCACTCGTCGAGCAGACTGTTGTCCCACAGGCTCTTGTCGGTTTCGGATGCCTGGGCCAGGACTCTCACATGAACACCTCTCGCTCGAATCCGTCGATCAGGCCCTCTACCCGACCCATTTCCTCCATGATGTGGCGGGGATCGAGGTTCCCGACGAGCGCGCCATCGTCGCCGAGGACGGCGATCGGCAGCCCGCGCCCCGCCGCGGCATAGACGTCGTTGAGTCGCATGTGCGGCGTCGCCGTCTCGAAATCGCTGCGCAGCGCAGTTGCCAGATCCGTCGAGCCCATGCTGGAGGCCCGGATGCCGTCGCCCACCGTCAACACGGCCGTCGGGTGCCCTGCCGCGTTGACCACGAAGGCGCCTGCACGGTCGCCAATCGCAGCCATCGCCTCGCGCAGGGTCAGCGACGACGCAATCGGCTCCGCCGGAACCATCACGTCGGACACCTCGATGACTCGTCCCTGGTCGACGTCCTGGACGAACTCGGCTACGTACCCGGTGGCCGGTTGCGTCAGGATCTCCTCGGGTGTTCCGATCTGGACCACCGCGCCGTCCTTCATGATGCAGACCCGGTCACCGATTCTCAATGCCTCGTTGAGATCGTGCGTAATGAACAGAATCGTCTTGTGGAGCTCGTTCTGGATCTCCATCATCTCGTCCTGCATCTGGCGGCGAATCAGCGGATCGAGTGCCGAGAACGCCTCGTCCATGAGCAGGATGTCGGGATCAGACGCCAGGGCACGAGCGAGGCCGACTCGTTGCTGCATCCCGCCCGAAAGCTCCTGGGTGGCGTTGTACGCGTACGGTGCCAGCCCAACGAGCGACAGGGCCTTGAGGGCGGCGGCGTCGCGTAGCTCTCGCTCTACTCCTTGCACCTTCAGTCCGTACCCGACGTTGTCGATCACGTTGCGGTGTGGGAAGAGAGCGAAGTGCTGGAACACCATCCCCATCTTCTCGCGGCGGAACGCCTGAAGCTCGCGACCGTCGAGGGTCTGGACGTCCGTTCCATCCACCCACACCTGCCCGTGGGTGACGTCGTGCAGCTTGTTCACGGTGCGGATCGCGGTCGACTTGCCGGATCCGGACAGCCCCATGACGACGAAGATCTCGCCCTTGCGAATGGAGAAGCTCACGTCGTTCAGGCCCACGACGTGGCCTGATTGGCGGAGCACCTCGTCCTTGCTCAGCCCCTCTTGCACCAGGTCGAACGCCCGTCCGCGTGGCTGAGGCCCGAAGATCTTGTAGACGTTCTCGAGCCGGATCATGTGGTCACCCGCCTCCGCCATACGCCTCCTCCAGCATCTCCCGAACCGGGCTCGGGTACCTCACGTCTCGCTTCGTGTCTTGGACCTCGGGTGCAGCGAGCGTAACAGCAGCCAGGGCCCAATGCCCGGAAAGCGGGGCCCATCGGCCTCTTCCCATCTGGCCCGGCGTTCCGGCACCGCCCACCGAGGCCACGCTGATATCCTCCGCCGATGCGGTGGCGCTTCGGCTCCCATGGCCGGTTTGCGGCCGTGGCGGCCGCAATGTGGAAGGAACATGTCGATCCCCCGGCGTCACATTCCGTCGCGCAGGAGGCGCCTGCGCAGACCCGCATGCCAGGTCGTCGGCGAGGTTGCTGATCCAGGTCTCCTCGGCTGCTGCCGCCACCGTTTTGGGCCTCGGGACGCTGGTGACCCACGGCTTCGGATTGTCGTTGATACCCGCACTGCTACCCCTCATCTCCGCCGACTTCGGCGCCGGGTACGGCATCCTGGGCGCCACCGTGGCTGCCGGCCTCGTCGCCTATTCGACCGGGGCGCTCTTCGCCGGCCGCATCGTCGAGCGAGTCGACAGTCGCGGCCTGCTCCTCGTCTCGTTCGGCGTCACGGGGGTGGGCCTGATCGTCGGAGCGAGTTCGAGGTCGGCGGTCGGTCTGGCGTTGTCCGCGATGATCATGGGAGCAGCCGCGCCCGTGTCGTGGGCGGTCACATTGCACATCGCCGGCGAAGCGGTGCGCCGGCGTGCGCGCGCAACGGTGATGGCCGCCGCCTCCGGCGGCGCCGCAGTCGGCGTTCTCGTGAACGGCGTCTTCGTCCAGACATCGACCACCGTCCACTCCTGGCGGGTCGCCTTCGTCGTCGCGGCTGCAGTCGCCCTCCTCCCACTGCTGTGGGGTCACCGGCTCTTCCGGGCGCCCGTCCGCCGCCCGGCGGTGGCATCGGCTCGACGCGTTGGAGGATTCCGCGAGGTCGTCGCCACGCGCACCGGTCGCGTTGCCGTGCTGGCGGCTTTGGTCGCCGGCCTGGCGGGTTTTCCGTTCAGCGCGTTCCTGACCGCAACGGCGCTCGACGAGATGCTGGTCTCGGCGCCGCGTGCAGCACTGCTGTGGTGGGTGATCGGGATCGCCGGGGCGTTGGGTGCGCCACTCTTTGGCGCCGTCGCTGATCGACGGTCGCCGCTGCTCGCCCTCACCGGCGGTGCGGTCGCCTACGCCGGAACGCTCGTCATCCTCCTGGCCACATGGAGCTTCACCGGACTGCTCGCCGCCTCGGTCGGCTTCGCGGCCATGAACTACCCCATCTGGGGTCTGGTCGGGGCAGTCGCCAACCGCCACTTCCCCGCGTCGACGGCGGTGCGGGCCATCGCGCTGGGTCTCGTCGGCGCCGCTCTCGGCGGCGCGATCGGAAACACCGCCGCCGGTGCGTGGATCGATGCCTCAGCGAGCTTCCGCGGCCCGGTGGGCGTCATGGCGGCGGTGATGGTCATGTTGAGCCTGTGGTACATCCACCTCTTCCGCTCCGGCGGCCTCGGCGCGTCCGTGCCGGAGAGCGAGCCGAGGGCCTAGCATCGTCGGCAAGGCGTCGAAAGGGCTGAGCATGCACGTACTCGTCGCAACCGACGGGACCCTCGATCCGCAGCGTGCGGCCGACGCCGTCGCCCGGTGGTACACCGAAGGGGATGTCGTGACCGTGTTCACGGTGATGAACATCCCCACCGACTTCCTTCGCCGTCTCGGGAAGAGTGGGGTGGAGGAGGCGGCGGCGATCGCCCTCGAGGCCGGTCAGGGTTTCACCAGCGGGGACCGGGCGGCAGAGCGGCTCGCGCGCCCGCCGGTGGCGCACGCAGAACCATTGCGCGACTCCCCGGTCATGCGAGCCTTGGCGAAGACCGCAGCCGAGCGCACCGCAGGAATCGCAGACGTCTTGGTGGCCCGCGGCATTCCGGCAAAGACGGACTGGACCACGACCGACAACCGCACGGCCAAGGCCATCTTGCTCGCAATCGCCCAGTACGGCAGCGACTTGCTCATCATCGGCAGCCACGGTCACGGGCGCTTCGAGGGTCTCCTCGGCTCCACCGGAACGAAGCTGGTGCGCCACTCGCCTGCCTCGGTCCTCGTCATCAGACAGCCGGTCGTCGCAGGCTGACTCTGAGCTACGACCGGGGATGCACATCGAGGTGCAGATCGGTCCCGGTATACGGGTGGGCCCGGGCCACGGACTCGTTCAACGTCACCCCCAGCCCCGGTTCGGTCGGTGGGACGACGTATCCGTCCTCCCACGTCAGCGGCGACTCGAGCAGCTCGGCCTGAAAGCCGTCCCAGCGGCCGATGCCCTCCTGGATCAGGAAGTTGGGACTGCATGTGTCGAGCTGAACACACGCAGCCGCCTCCACCGGACCGGCGTACATGTGGGGAGCGATGTGGGCGTAGTGGGCTTCGGCCAAGGCGGCGACCTTCTTTCCCTCGAGGATGCCGCCGACTCGCCCCAGGTTGAGCTGGATGATCTGAGCCGCCCGCCGGGTGAGAATCTCGCGGAACTCGTACTTGGTGGCGAGCCGCTCGCCCGTGGCGACCGGAATGGACGTTCCGCGAGCCACGTCTGCCATCGCCTCCACGTTCTC
>JBFFFX010000017.1:0-16066 GCA_041557775.1 Acidimicrobiia bacterium
CTGGCTCGACGAGGACGGCAACGGCGCCCTCGACGCCGGAGAGGAAGCAGTCGACGACGTGCGCCTCGAGCTGGTGTTTGGCGGACCCGATGGCATCTGTGGCACCGCCGACGACGTGTTCCAAGGGACGACGGAGACCGCAAGCGACTACTGGTTCCGCGACCTCGAGCCAGGGACGTATGAGGTGCGTGTCGACCTCGCCACCGTTCCCGATGCGTGGCGAGCGACGTACGACCTCGACGGCAACCTCGACTCGATAGCGGTCGTCACCGTGAAGCCCGGCGAGACGTTCCTCCACATTGATTTCGGGTTCACGGCCAACGAGCAGCTTCCGCGCACAGGTGCGGAGCTCGGGGGCTTCGCGATGGCCGGCGTGCTCATGTTGAGCGTCGGCTTGATCGTCCTCGCCGTCACTCGCCGGAGGGACGAGGAAGCGGAGCCGGCCATCAGCGGCTGATGGTGACGGACTCCAGGTACAGGGTTTCGAGCGGGGTGCTCTGCGCCCCGCCCGGACCTACTCCGAGGGGGAGGGCGGCGATGGTGTCCAGCACCGCGAACCCTTCGATCACTCGGCCGAAGACACTGAACTGTGGCTGAAGCGGGGCTTCCTCGAACATGATGAAGAACTGGGAGCCGGTCGTGCCCGGACCGGCGTTGGCCATGGCGAGGATGCCCCGCTCGTAGCGGAAGCCCGCCTGGGGGAACTCGTCGGCGATGACGTAGCCCGGGCCGCCGAACCCGGTCGCCGACGGGTCGCCGGCCTGGAGCACGAAGCCGGGGACGATTCGGTGCGACGCCGTGCCGTCGAAGTACCCGTTCTCGGCGAGGTAGACGAACGAGTTGACCGTGTCGGGGGCGACTCCGGGGAACAGCTCTACCGTGATGTCACCGCATGAGGTGGCGATCACGGCTGTTGGGGTGGACGCCGGATCGATTCCCGCGTCTCCGGGGGTGGCGAACTGCATCTCGACGCGCTCGGGAGGCGGCTCCGCGTCGCAGGCCGTGGACTGGAGGCGGAAGCCGGCGTAGTCGGCCGGGCCGCGCGTTGTCGGCAAGGGGATCTCCGCCGCCGTCGTGGACGGTGCGACGGTCGTCGTGGTGGACGGTGCGGCGGTGATCGTGGTGGACGGTGCGGCGGTGATCGTGGTGGACGGTGCGGCGGTGCTGACGTCTGCCGTGACGTCGTCGTCTCCGCCGCAGGCCGTGGCGATCACCACAACCGAAGCGATGAATATCGTGATCCGTGACCGGCGCATGGGCAACGATGGTATCGCCTCGGCGAACCGCTTGGTCCGGCGCCGGTCGAAGGTGCTTCAATAGCGGGATGGACACACTGCCACTCGACCGGTGCCATGCCCTGTTCGAGGAGGAGCACGTCGCCCACATCGGTGTCGTGACCGATGAGGGCCCCTACGTCACACCCATCTCATACGTCTTCCTCGGCGCGCAGCTGGCCTTCCGGACGGCGCCCGGGAGACGAACCGAGGCCATCGAGACCGATCCGCGGGTGTCGATCGAGGTGAGCAGCTACGACGCCGCGACCGGCGATTGGTCGAGTGCCATCGCGAGTGGGACGGCGCGAGTGATCCGCAACGATCGCCTCAAGGAGCAACAGGTGGTCGACGCGCTCCTCGAGAAGTACCGAGACGCCTACGACAACTTGCTCCCTATGCCCGCTGGGCTGGGGCCAGGAACCCGCTTCATCGTGGTGGTCGACATCATCGAGATCGCAGGCAGAACCTCCGGCGGTTTCCTCCGACCGCGAACCCGGCCTGGCCGGCTCTAGGCGCTACGTCGCAGTGAAGATGCAAGACGGGGACCTGCTTGCACAGGTCCCCGGACTCTTGCTGGCGATGCGGTTGTCAGGTCGAAACGTGCAGTCCCGGATCGGTGATCGTCATCGGGTCGAACTCGAACTCGTCCCATGCGGCCGCCGCTTCGGATCGGTACGCCTCGAGCACGGACTCGAGGTAGTTGATCCGGCGCCGGGACCGCAGCTCCTGGAGCTCGTAAGAATTCGCCACCGACCACACCGCGCGGCGCTCGGCGACGGCCCAGGCGACGACCCACGTCACCAGAATCACGAGACCGAGAACCACGATCTCAACGCTGGTGTCGAACGTCATTGCCGCCTCCCTACTTCGGCTGCCGGTGAGCGTCCGCAATCTCCGCGACGCTTCTACCCCTACGCAGATAGGACACGCCACTGCGTCGAATATGTCACCCGCATGGAGAAATAGGTCGATGGCACCGCCCGGCCGGGCGAGGACATCGAAACCGCCGGCCCTGGTCGGAGCATCTGCGGCAGGATCCCGCAGACCGGACCATCGGTACAATCCCGCCACCATGGCACTCATCGTGCAGAAATACGGAGGCACCTCTGTCGGCGACGCCGCGCGGATCCGCAACGTCGCGACCCGTGTGGCGGCGACCCACCAAGCAGGAAATCAGGTCGTCGCCGTGGTTTCCGCCATGGGCACGTCGACCGACGACCTCATCGAGCTCGCCGCCGAGGTGAGCGGGGCTGAACATCCGCGCGAGATGGACATGCTGCTCACGGCCGGTGAGCGAATCTCGATGGCGCTGTGTGCGATGGCGATACAGGACCTCGGGGTGCCGGCGATGAGCCTCACGGGTTCGCAAGCGGGCATCTTGACCACGTCGGTCCACGGCAGCGCCGAGATTCTCGACATTCGCGGGGACCGTGTCCGAGAAGGCCTGGCCGAAGGCAGAGTCGTGATCGTTGCCGGTTTCCAGGGCTTCAGCCCGGACAGTCGCGATGTCACGACGCTCGGGCGAGGTGGGTCCGATGCGACTGCGGTGGCGCTCGCCGCTGCGCTCGGTGCCGACCTGTGCGAGATCTACACCGACGTCGACGGCGTGTTCACCGCCGACCCGCGAGTGGTGCTCGACGCAGTCAAACTCGATGAGGTCACGTACGCCGAGATGCTGGAGCTGGCCGGTGCCGGAGCCGGTGTCCTGATGGCCCGGTCGGTCGAGTTCGGCCGCCGCTACGAGATCCCGATTCACGTCCGATCGTCGTTCCACGGCGGTGTCGGCACCTGGGTGAAGGAGAAGACGATGGAGGAGCCGATCGTGCGCGGCGTCGCACACGACTTGAGGGACGCCAAGGTGACCATCCACGGCGTTCCCGACCAGCCGGGCGTTGCGGCGGCCGTGTTCGAGCCTCTCGCCGAAGCCGGCATCAACGTCGACATCATCGTGCAGAACGTGTCGCACGAAGGCACCACCGATATCAGCTTCACGGTGGCGAAGGCGCAGGCCGAGCCGGCGCGCGAGATCACGGAGAAAGTGGCAGGTGACCTCGAGGCGCGCGGGGTCGACATCGACCCGGACATCGCCACGGTGACGCTGGTCGGTGCGGGTATGAAGTCGGAGCTGGGCATCGCCGGGCGGATGTTCCGGATCCTCTCCGATCACGGCATCAACATCGAGATGATCTCGACGTCGCCGATCCGGATCTCCTGCGTGGTGCGCGGGAGCGACATGGAGGCCGCCGTGCGCAGCCTGCACGAGGGCTTTGCGCTCGGCGCACCTACCGAGGTCGGGCAATGAGCGACCGCTCCGTGGCCATCGTGGGCGCCACCGGCGCCGTGGGGACCACGATGCTCTCGATCCTCGGCGAGCGCGGGTTTCCGGTCGGCCGGCTTCGCCTCATGGCCAGTGCGCGCTCTGCGGGCCGCATCGTGGCCACGCCGTGGGGTGAGGTGACGATCGAGGACCTGGCGACTGCCGACCCTTCCGGCATCGAGATCGCGCTCTTCTCCGCAGGCGGCTCGCGTTCGAAGGAGCACGCGCCCCGTTTCGCTGCCGCCGGCGCAACCGTCGTCGACAACTCCTCCGCATTCCGCATGGACCCCCGTGTTCCGCTCGTGGTGGCCGAAGTGAACGACGAGGCGATCCGGGCCCACGAGGGCATTGTCGCCAATCCGAACTGCACCACGATGGTTCTCATGATGGCGGCCGGCCCGCTGCACGCCGCAGCTGGGATTCGCAGTGTCACGGCGACGTCGTATCAATCGGTGTCGGGGTCAGGGCAGACGGGCATGGATGTGCTCAGCCATGAACTCGAGGTTCTCGGCAAGGACCGCGCCGCGCTCACCGGAGGCGGCTGGTCCGATCCGGGAGGCGATCTCTACTCGCGCCCCATTGGGTTCAACGTGCTTCCGCACGCGGGGAGTTTCGGCGAGCAGGGCTACACGGACGAGGAGTGGAAGCTCGTGAACGAGACCCGGAAGATCCTCGACGACGAGAGCATCCTGGTCGAACCGACGTGTGTGCGGGTCCCGGTGATGGTGGGGCATGGCATCGCAGCGACCCTGTTCTTCGACCGCCCGATGTCGCGTGACGAGGCAACCGCCGTTCTCCGGGGCGCACCCGGCGCCGAGGTCTGGGACGACGATCGCGTACCGACGCCGCTCGACTCGGCAGGCCGGGACGACGTCCTCATCGGTCGGGTGCGGCAGACGGTCGGTGCCCCCGGCGGGATCAGCTTGTGGACCGTGGGCGACAATCTGCGGAAGGGTGCGGCGCTGAACGCCGTGCAGTTGGCGGAGCTATTGCTCGACTGATCCGATCAGGTCTGGTCCTGAGCCCGCACAGATTGGGCCAGCCGCCCCAGCGCCCTTGAGTACGACCGCTCCTAGGATGGTCGAGTGACCATCGCCGCGGTTTCTGGGGATACGCAGTCGTGAAAGCCAAGGCCAGCATCTTCATCCACCGCCCGATCCAAGAGGTGTTCGACTACCTCACCGATGTCTCGAACCTGCCCGCCTGGATGACGGGTGTGGACGGCGCCCGGCTCATAGATCCCCACGTGGGGTCGGGGGCGCGCTACATCCTCAGCTACACCGGAGGGTGGCGCTCGAACGACCTCGAAGTGGTCGTCACCGAGTACCGCCCACCGGCCGAGTTCGCTTCTACGGTCACCCGCGGTCCCTTTGCCTTCGAGGGCACGACCCTGCTCGCCGAGGGCGAGGGCGGGACCGAGGTGACCAACATCATCGAGGCCGGACCCGACAGCCTTGCTTCCCGGATCGCCAGCCTGGTGCTCGGCTGGCTGTTGCGGGGGAGCGTGCGCCGCCGCTTGCTGCGCGAATTGGAAGCACTGCAGCACAGCATCGAGGGCGACGCCAGCCTGAAGACGTGAGCCGCGCCGGAGGGTGACGCGGCGAAGCCGGCGTCACGACGCCGGCTTCGAGGTCTGGTCGGGACGGCCGGATTTGAACCGGCGACCTCATCGTCCCGAACGATGCGCGCTACCAAACTGCGCCACGTCCCGAGTCAGGGGATTGTACCCGGCTGCGGAGATCGCTCAACCCGGATCTTGGCGATGCGGTTCCGGTCCATGGAGAGGATCGTCAAGTCCAGTCCGTCGATCGCCGCAGTGTCCCCCTCGGCCGGAATGCGGCCCGCGAGGAACAAGAACAGTCCGGCGATCGTGGCGTAGGGACCATCGGGAAACTCCCTGTCGACCGCTGATTCGAGGTCCTCGATCGAGAGGCGCCCATCCACGAGCCACGTCTCGGTGTCGATCAGCACGGCGCTGGGTTCACCGGGATCGTATTCGTCGCGCATCGTGCCGACGAGCTCGGCGACGAGATCCTTGATGGTCACGATGCCTTCGGCACCGCCGTGCTCGTCGAGGATCACGCCGAAGACGGAGCGGCGCTGGCGCATGTCCTGGAGCACGGAGAGGATCGATGCGGATTCGGGGATGAACTGCGGCTGCCGCAGCAGGCCGGGGATGACCTCGGGCGCCGCCGGATTGGGCATCTGGAACAGGTCCTTCACGTAGAGCACGCCCAGCAGCTCGTCCAGCTCCCCCGACGTCACCGGATAGCGGGAATGGCCGGTTGCGGCGATCTTGGCGCGCACGTCGTCGACGGTGAACGGCATCGTCAAGGAGACGATTTGAGTGCGCGGGGTCATCACCTCTCGCACCGGCCGGTCGGCGAGGGTGAAGAGCGCATCGAGGATCTCGTGCTCGACGGCCTCGATCTCGCCCTCGGCAAGACCCAGCTCGGCAAGCGCCCGAATGTCCGCTTCCGTGACGGCCGACGCCGCCGCCGCGTTGCGGAGCCCGAACACCCGCATGATGGTTCGGGTGATGGCGGTGAAGAATCTCGCAATCGGGCCGAGGACCAGGGAAAGGCGCCAGATCGTCGGGGCCACGAAGAGCGAGAACCCTTCCGGATAGCGCGCGGCGAGCGTCTTCGGGGTGATCTCGCCGACGACGAGGACGACGGCGGTCACGACGATCGTGGCGATCCAGGGACCCCACTCCTCGCCGACCAGGTCGATGAACAACGTCGTGGCGACGGCGGCGCCGAGGATGTTGACGAGGTTGTTCGCCACGAGGATCGTCGACAGCAGGCGGTCCGGATCGGCGACGAGCTGCCGTACCCGGGCGCCGCGGCGTCCCGTCTCGGCGAGCTGGTGGACACGTTCCCGGCCGATGCCGATCAGCGCCGTCTCCGATCCGGAGAAGAAGCCCGAGGCGAGCGCCGTGACGGTGAGAATGACGATGTAGACGGCGGTCGTGGGGCTCACGATGTCGGCGGCGTCTTCGCAGTGCGGCGTCTCTCGGTGTTCGCAGCCACGGTGGTGCCTACTCCTCGCCCGGGTTCGGCGTCTCCTCCGCACTCAACGCCTGGCGCATCGCGGCACGCATTTCGTGCGACGTGAAGGGCTTCACGAGCCAGGCCGCAGCACCGGACCGCTTTGCCAGGAATGTGTCTGCAGCCCGATCGAGCAGGACGACGACGGGAACGGGCGCCGCGCCGGCGAGGCCGGTGTGGTTGCGGACGTCGCGGGCCACGGCCATGCCGCCCATCGCGCCGACTTGCAGGTCGACCACGACGGCGTCGACCTCGTCTTCGAGGGCGCGGCCGGCAGCGGCGGCGGGGTCGTCGAGATCGGTGAGCTCGAAGTCGGGCGTCGTGAGGGCGGCGTGGACCTCGTTTCTCACCCATGGAACGTCGGCAACGACGAGGACTCGGCTCATCGCCGGGAGGATAGCCCCTTGGGTTTCGGCCCGATCCTCGCGGACGCGTGGGGTCGCCGACCGCCGGCCGAGCAGTGCCGAGGATTCCCAATGTGGGGGAGCGCACCGTAACATCGCGCGTCTCATGGCCCGTCTCCTCCGTCTCTTGCTCGCAGGTGCGTTTGCGATCGCCGGTCTCGCGCCGGCTGCCGCGGCCGGCGACGACGCGGTCGTCGTTGCCGACGTGCGCGGGCCGCTCGAGCAACGCGCCATCGACTTCCTGACCGACGTCATCGAGAACGAGCCCGGGCAGCTCATCGTGCTGCAGATCAACAATCCCGGAATCGCCTCGGGTGATCCGGAGCCCCTGTTCGATGCTATCGAGGCGTCGCCGCGGCCGGTCACCGCCTGGGTCGGACCCTCGGGGGCCGAGGCGTACGGCGGGGCGGCGGAGCTCTTGTACCTGGCGGCGTATGCGGGCGCGGCCCCCGGAGCCCATGTCGGCTATCTCAACGAGCGGCTTGCAGGGACCGGTGCCGCAGAGCTGATCCAGCCGGGTGTCGATCCCGCAGTCCGCTACGGGTCCGTGGAGATCGCTGCGCCCCTGGAAGGCATCGTCGACGAGGTGGTGCCGACGATCGGGCAGTTCATCGCCACGCTCGACGGTCGGGAGTTGGCGACGGCAGCAGGCCCCGTCGTCGTCGAGACCGCAGAGACCACCACCGACGAGAACGGGGCGGAGATCATCGTTCCCTCCGTCGAGGTTCGGTTCCTCAAGCCCGGGCTGCTGACCCGGTTCCTGCGGCTGGCCATCCGCCCGGAGGCCCTGTTCTTCTTCCTCACGGTCGGCCTGGCCGCGGCGGCCTTCGAGTTCTACGCGGCCGGGGTGGGGATCACCGCGGCGGTTGCCTCCCTCGCTTTGTTCCTCGCCGGGTTCGGGATCGCCAGCCTGCCGATGAACTGGCTCGCGTTTGGGCTGGTGATCGCCGGCATGGCGCTGTACACGGTCGACTTTCAGAACACGACGATCTCGTGGCGCGGGCTCCTCGGCACCGCGGCTCTCCTCTTCGGCGGTCTGCGGATCACGACGGCCTCACCGCAGTTCGGTCCCGAGTGGTGGGCCGTCGTGCTCGCGGTCGTCGGGATCGCCGCGTTCTACATGGTGGCGCTGACCACCGTGGCCCGGTCGAGGTTCTCGACGCGGACGATCGGGCGCGAGCATCTCATCGGCAAGCACGGTGTAGCCGAAACGGGCTTCGATCCGACGGGGATCGTCCAGGTCGATGGGGCACGGTGGAAGGCGCGAAGCCATCGCGCCGCCGGAATCGGACCGGGAGACGCCGTCGAGGTGGTCGCCGTCACGGGCGTCGTTCTCGAAGTAGGGCCTCCGGACGCCTGATTCGCAGGGTGTTAGCAACTAGCAAGCACCTTTTACCAGATATCCCCTTGTCCCGGACCAGGCGAGAGGCTACCTTCGAGGCGCTGTTGTGAGGCATCCCCCCATGGGTCTGGAGGTATCCCCCCGATGATGACGCTGGACCGTACCTGGCAGCCGATCGCGCTCTGCCGGGGCAATCATTCCCATCTCTTCTTCCCCCCGAGCACGCAGGAACGCAAAGAAGAAAGGGAGCGGCGAGAAGTCCGAGCGAAGTCGATCTGCCAGATCTGTCCGGTGCGATCCCAATGCCTGGACTATGCGATGGCGATTCGCGAGCCGTACGGGATCTGGGGCGGCTACACCGAGTCCGAGCGGCGCCACATCGTCACGTCGGCCGCCGTCTGAGCGTGCGGACGTCGCCGCGACGCGACGTCCATCCCTGGGCATCGAGCCATTCCAGGAGCGGTACTGCGTGCCGCCTCGTGATGCCGAGCGCATCGCGGAACTGGCCGACCGTGAAGCCGTCGCCGAGATCGGCGAGCCGGGCGAAGATCTCCTCGACCTGCTCGGGCAGATACGCCACGTCGTCGCCGACGACGATCAGTTCCCCTGCGCGAATACGGGCATGCTGATGCTCGGGATCCAATTCGAGTGACGACAGCCGCGGGACGGCCAGCGCGCCGGCCGTGAGGCGCCGCCTCGCCTCCTCCCATGCCGCTTCGTGGGCGGGAGTCCAGGCGAGCGAGAAGTTGGTTCGCCGAACGGTGGCGCCTTCGGCGACGAGGCCCGAGTCAGGGGCGGCCACCAGCGCATCGAGCACGTCGGAAGCGACCGACGCTCCCGAGGCCAGCGTGGCGGTCGGGATCCCCGGTCGCATGGGATGGGCGGCGTGGAAGTCCGCGGTCAGCGCAACGAGCCGCCGGCGCGTGGCGGC
Organism: Acidimicrobiia bacterium; assembly: GCA_041557775.1. Lineage (GTDB taxonomy): Bacteria > Actinomycetota > Acidimicrobiia > Spongiisociales > UBA5794 > DATHZQ01. Next base: position 9,319 of record JBFFFX010000017.1, read on the forward strand.
GGCCTGATCGGGCGTCATCACGGTGTCCCCGACGATCACTCCCCCGGCGACCTTCCCGCCTCCGGTGTCCACGTCGAGTGCGGCGAGCGAGGTGAGGCCGCGGACTTCGAGCAGGGCGCGGGCGCGCTCGTCCGCGGTTTCCGTCATGGCCCGTTCCAGGGTGGCCGCGGCGCTGGCATCGGGGGTGCCGCGCAGCGGGTGCGGGTCCAGTACCAGGCCACCCGAGACGACCACGCGTCGACCCACCTCCCGGATGACGAAACGGTCGCCCATGCGCAGCGGCACGGGAGTGTCGATGGTCATCAGGGCCGGGGTCGGGACGGTGAGTTGCTTTGCACCCAAGAGCCGCAGACGCACCGGCCAATGCCCGGTCCCGGCGTGCAGGTGATAGGCGCCGCGATCGGTGACGGCCTCGGGCCACGCCCGCACGGGTGAGAGCCGCACCAGCAGCCGCTGCGTCGACCGGAACGCCGCCGGCGTGCCCAGCATCGTGCCGCGAGGGACGTTGCTGCGGTCGGTGCCGGCGAGATTGAGGGCGGCACGACTGCCCGGCGGCACCGCCTCTACCTCCATCTCGTGGCTCTGGATGGTCCTGACCCGAGCGCTGCCGCCACCGGGCCACAACGCAACGGTGTCGCCGCGGCGCAGCGGCCCGTCGACCAGCGTTCCGGTCACGACGATGCCCGCACCCCCCACCACGAACGCACGGTCGATCCACATGCGGGGCCTCCCGATGTCCCGGGGTGGTCCGGCGGCGGCGAGCGCATCGGCGAGGGCCGACCGAAGCGCATCGATCCCGGCGCCGGTGACCGCAGAGACCGTCACGATCGGCCATCCCTCGAGCGTGGTGCCCGCGGTGCGGTCCTCGACCTCCGCGGCGGCCAGCTCGGCGAGCTCGTCGTCGACCAGATCAGTCCGGGTCAACGCGACGACGCCGTGGCGCACATCGAGGGCGTCGAGGACTGCGAGGTGCTCCTCGGTCTGGGGCATCCACCCCTCGTCGGCGGCGACGACGAACAGGGCAACGTCGACGGCACCCACGCCGGCGAGCATGTTCTTGATGAATCGCTCGTGGCCGGGCACATCGACGAACCCGATGTGGTGTCCGCCGATGTCCGCCCAGGCGAAGCCGAGGTCGATCGTGAGCCCGCGCTGCTTCTCCTCGGCCCAGCGATCCGGGTCGCGCCCCGTCAGTGCCTGCACCAGCGTCGACTTGCCGTGGTCGACGTGGCCGGCCGTTGCGATGATCGGCATCAGGCGCCCTCTCGCGGCGGGTGATCGGCGGAACCCGGCCCGTGATGCCGGGCGGACGGGTGCCCCGGCGGGGGAGCCACCGTCACGGGCCGCGGAGCAATCGGGCGATGTGCTCGTCGTCGCTGGGGTGTACCGAGCGCAGGTCGAGGAGCAGGCGGCCCTCGTTGCGCCGGGCGAGCACCGGCGGGTCGGCGTCGAGGAGCCGCCGCCACAGCGATTCCGCCTCCGTGGCCACGGCGAGGACGCGTGTCGGGATCGTCTCGCCCGGAACGGAGCCGGCGCCGGGAAGCGAGCTTCCTGCGACGATCTCGCCGCGGCCCGACGCCTCCTGCAGGTGACCGACGCGGGCCGCGAGCGCGGCTGCATCCATGCCTGCCATCTCCCAGAAGGGGATCTCCGCACCGCGGCCCGAGCCGTAGAGCTCGAGCGTGACGGAGAGCGCGGCAAGCGTTGGCCCATCGAGACGCAGGGCGCGCATCATCGGGTGCCGGCTCATCTCGTGTATGAGATCGCGCCGGCCCACTGCGACGCCGGCCTGGGGGCCGCCGAGCAACTTGTCGCCCGAGAACAGCACGAGATCGGCTCCGACGTCGAGGGTCTGGCGGACACCCGGTTCGGAGGCGAGCCATGTCGGCGGTGGGCCGCTAATCCACGGAGTCCTGGCATCGAGCAGGCCGCTGCCGATGTCGGCGATGAAGGGGATGCCTGCTTCGCCGGCGAGCCCTGCCAGCTCCCGGTAGCCGACTTCCTCGGCAAAGCCCTCCACCCGGTAGTTCGACGGGTGCACCTTGAGCACGGCGGCGGCGTCCGCGAGGCGGTCGCGGTAGTCACTCGCCCGGGTGCGATTCGTCGTCCCCACCTCCACGAGCCGGGCACCCGAGGCGTTCATCAGCTCCGGGAGGCGGAAGGACCCTCCGATCTCGATCAGCTCCCCGCGGGAGACGACGGCGCCGCCGGGGGCCGCGAGTGCCGCCAGCGAGAGCAGCAGCGCTCCGGCGTTGTTGTTGACCGCCAGACCCGCTTCAGCCCCGGTCAGCGCCTGCAGCAGCTCGTCGAGGTAGGCGTGCCGTCCGCCGCGGGCGCCGGTGGTGACGTCGAGCTCGACGTTGCCGTAGCCCGTTGCGACCTCGGCGGCAGCCGCCGCCGCGTCGCGGTGCAGCGGGGCACGTCCGAGGTTGGTGTGAAGGAGGACACCCGTCGCGTTCACGATTCGGTGCGGCCGTCTCGCGGCAAGGGCGGCGAGAAGGCGGCGCGCGATCGGGCCGGGATCTGCATCGTCGCCCGCGCTGCGGGCCTCGGCGATGGCCGCTCGCGCGGCATCGACGACGAGCGGACGGGGCAGCCGCGCCCCCGGTGCGTCGGCGGCGAGCGCCTTGGCGAGGACGTCGACGGATGGCAGGCGGCGGCGATTCACGTTGGAAAGACTACCGGTGCCGGTATCCTGCACCTGGTGCGCGCGATGCCCACGCTCTTCGTGTTGTTCACGATCGTCCCTCTCGTCGAGATCGCCCTGTTCATCATCGTCGGTGACCGGCTCGGCCTCGGGGCGACCGTGATGTTCGTGCTGCTGACGGCACTCGTCGGGTCAGCCCTCGTGTCGCGCCAAGGTCGCGGTCAGCTCCGCCGGGTGCAGTCGACGCTTGCCGGTGGTCGCTTCCCGGGCGAGGAGCTGGCGCACGGTGCAATGATCCTCGTTGCCGGTGCGCTGCTCATCACCCCAGGCTTCCTGACCGACGGGGTCGGCTTCCTCCTGCTGGTGCCGGCGGTGCGGGAGGCGCTGCGCCGCTACGGTGCGCGTCGGATGCGGGGCCGGGTGCAGATCCTGTGATCGTCGAAGCTCGGCCCTCATCCAGCATCTGTCTGCTCAGGTCGGCCGGAGACGGCGTCCAGGTCCTGATGGCTCGGCGCGGTGCCGGCGCTCGCTTCATGGGCGGCGCCTGGGTGTTTCCGGGCGGCGTGGTAGACGAGTCCGACGGCAGCGACACGGCACGCGCCGCCCTCGACGCGTGTCACGGCGAGGATGTGGCCTGGCGTGCCGCGGCGCTACGAGAGCTGGTGGAGGAAGCCGGCGTGTGGTTTGGGCCGACGACGTACTCCCTGCGACCGGACGAACGGCCGCACGGACTGGACGTGTACCGGCGCGCAGTGGAGGCAGGGCATCCGCTGGGTGCTGCCGCGATGGCATGGTTCTCGAACTGGGTGACCCCGACATCGGTCCCGGTGCGGTTCGATGCCCGGTTCTACGTTGCCGTCACCGACGCCGGCGTCGATGGTGTCGCCGACGGTCGGGAGATGGACGCCGTTGCCTGGATCGACCCCGGGGAGGCGTTGGAGCGGGCCGCAACCGGTGGGTTCGCGCTCCCCCTGCCCACTCGCAAGACGATGGAGCACTTCGCCGTTCTCGGATCGCCGGAAGCCATCGTTGCCCACGCCCGTTCGCTCGACGATGTGCCGCCCATCCAGCCGCGGATTCGCGTCGTCGGCGATGGACGTGTCGAGGCGGTGCTCCCCGGGGACCCGGGTTTCGCAGCTCTGCCGGACGCTCCCCCGGATCCCGACGCGCTCGCCCGGGCCGCACGAGTGACGACGATCGATGGGGAATCGATACCGGAGCTGAGGCGCCGTGAAGGTTGAGCGCGTCCTGGCCCCGAATCCCGGTCCCTACACGGGGCCCGGCACGAACACCTACGTGGTCGGAGACGGCGCGGTCTCGGTCGTGATCGATCCCGGCCCGCTCATCGATACACATCTCGCGGCGATCGAGCATGCCCTCGGCGATACGGAGCCCGCAGCGGTGCTGGTGACGCACACCCATCCCGATCACGCGCCCGCGGCCAACCCGCTGGCCGGCCGGCTCGGTGTTCCCGCGCTCGGTTTCGATCGGGGACCGTCCTTCGAGCCCGACGAACGGGTGGGCGACGGCGATGTGGTCGGCGCCGGCGCCGTACGGCTGCTGGCGATCCACACACCGGGACACACCAGCGATCATCTCTGCTACCTCGCCGGCGAGGTGCTGTTCACGGGAGATCACATCATGGGTGGCTCCACGGTCATCATCGAGGATGCGGCCGCGTACATGACGTCGCTGCACAAGGTGCTGCAACTCGGCCCGGATCACCTCTATCCCGGCCATGGTCCGGAGATTCCCGAAGCGACGGAGATGGTGCAGGCCTACATCGCGCATCGCGAGGAGCGCGAGCGGCAGATCGTCGCCGCCGTGGCAGACGGCGCCGCCACGATCCGCGAGATCGTTGCCGTGGTGTACGCCGGTCTCGATGCCGCGTTGGTTCCGGCTGCGACGCATCAGGTCGAGGTCCAGCTCCGCAAGCTCACCGCCGAGGGCCGGGTGGGATTCGGCGCCGAGGACCTCACCGCAGCGGGTGCCGATCAGGAGTCCGCGCCGTGAGGCGCGTCATCGCCGCCGTCGTCGTCATCGCCGCGGTCACGGCGCCGGCGTATGCCGCCACCAGCGAGGACGAGATCACCATCGCCGACATCGAGGAGGCGGATCGTCGCCGCCGCGCCGTCGCCGTCGAGCTCAACGAGATCACGGAGGAGTACGACGCCGCCATCAACCGCGTCATCGTGACGGAGGACAAGATGCGCGCCGTGGCCGTCGAGATCGCGGTCGCAGAACAGGTCTTGGTCGACCTCCGGGTTGAGGCGTCCGAGGTGGCGCGCACGATGTACATGGAGGCTGGTGCCGTGGGCGGTATCGCCGTGTTCGATGCCGGGTCGATCAACGATATCCCGATGAGAACGGCGTACCTGGAGAGTCTCTCGGCGGCGGGGGAGGCGACGCTCGCCCGCCTCATGGCGCTGGAGGGCGCCTTTGCCGACCAGCGGACGGGGTTCGACGAGCTGCTCGTCGACCAGGAGGAGGCGGTGGCGGAGCTGGATGCGCTTGCGCTCGAGATCCTGGATCGGCTCGCGGCGGCCGACGCCGAGTACCGCGCCCTCGTTGCTGCCTACGAGGCTCAGGAGGAGGCCAAGCGCCGGGCAGCCGAGGAGGCGCGGCGCCGGGCGGAGGAGGAGGCGCGGCGCCTGGCAACGTCCACCACCGCTGCGCCCACGACCACCACGACGACGGTTGTCGAGGGGGAGGGGGAGACGGCGACCACGACATCGACCACGGCACCCCCGACCGCGACGACGACAACGACCGCTCCGCCGTCCGACGATCCTCCCGCCGCCACCGGTGGCAGGGTGTGCCCCGTCGACGGCGCCGTGTCCTTCACCGACACGTGGGGCGCTCCCCGATCCGGGGGCCGCACGCACAAGGGCGTCGACATGATCGCGGCGCGGGGCACGCCGCTCGTTGCGATCGAGAACGGCGTGATCTCGCGAATGCGCAACGGTGGCCTCGGCGGCATCACGCTGTGGATCGCGGGCATCAGCGGCGACTCTTTCTACTACGCCCACCTGGACGGCTACGCCCCCGGGCTGTCGAGGGGGCAATCCGTGACCGCAGGCGAGCTCGTTGGCTACGTCGGGAACACCGGCAACGCCCGCTACACGGTTCCCCATCTGCACTTCGAGTACCACCCTGGCGGCGGCTCGGCGATCAACCCGTATCCGCTGACCGCCGGTCTGTGCTTCTGACCTCTCGGACGCAGAGGGCGGCGAAACGGGGGACGTGGTTCAATGACTCGTGATGTCGGCGCCCGTTCTGCTCCTGATCATCGTGGGGGTCATCGTCCTCCTCTACGGCCTGCACCGGGCTGCGTCGTGGGCCGAACGTCGCGGCTGGATCTACTACCGGACGAAAGGGAAGTCCGGTGGCCTCGGGATGAGCCTCATCGGGCAGATCTACCAGCCGTCGATCGAGCACGTGGTCGACGAGCAGCAGGCGGAACGGATCCGGGCCGACCGGACCGAATCCGGCGACAAGCCCAACGAGATCGTGCTCGACGGCGACGAGGGCTGATCCGGTTGCGCGTCGCTCAGCCCGGCCTGGGTGCCATGCGTTCGAGTTGCTCGGCAAGCACGGCGATCCGCGATGTGCAGGTTTCGTCCTCGGCCGGCGGGACGAGCTCGGTCAGCCGGGCCGCGGCGGCGGTGATCGCCGCCCCCGCCGGTGAATCCGGATGTGACCTCACCACCGGCCGGCCTGCGTCGCCTCCTTCGACCACGAACGGGTCGAGGGGGATCTGCCCGAGGAGCGGCACGCCGAGTCCGGCCGCCAGCTCGGCGCCGCCGCCCCGGCCAAAGAGGTCGTAATGGCGCCCGTCCTCGGTGGTGAATCCCGACATGTTCTCGATCACGCCGACGACGGGCATGAAGGAGCGGCGGGCCATGTCGGCGACCCGGGCGGCGACCCGCTGGGCGGCGAGCTGCGGGGTCGTGACCACGACCATCTCTGCTTGGGGAAGCAACCGAGCGAGCGCCATCTGGATGTCGCCGGTGCCGGGGGGCATGTCCAGGACCAGGTAGTCGAGTCCGGGATCCCATGCGACGTCGGTGAGGAACTGCTCGAGCGCCTTGGACAGCATGA
>JBFFFX010000018.1:0-15748 GCA_041557775.1 Acidimicrobiia bacterium
GACCGACGGCGAGTTCAACGCTTCGCTCAAGCAGGCCGACTCGGTCGAAACCCTCACCCTCGAGCGGGCTCTGGAGCTGATCGAGGCGCGGAAGGCGCGCGGTCCGGCCAAGAAGACCGCCAAGAAGAAATCCTGAGGGAAGCCGGCTCGTGTCGCCCCGCCGCCTCACCGTGCTGCGCGCACTGCGTCCGGCTGCGTCCCATCCCCGGCGTAGTCGGCGAAACTCCTAGGCTCCGTTCTAGATGACGACGCCTTCTGCGCCGCGTTCGGCTCTGGCCATGGTCACCACCGGGACGTTCTCCCGGTTCTGGTGGGCGAGCGTGGTGGGCAGCACCGGCGACTGGATCACCGTCTTCGCCACCATCGCTCTGGGCGACGAGATCGCCGGCGAAACGGGCGTGCTTCTCGCATTGGTCTCCCGAATCGTCCCGGGGCTGGTGCTCGGTGCGTGGGTGGGAGTGATCAGCGACCGAGTGGATCGACGTAAGCTCGTCGTCATCTCCGACGTGGGGCGAGGCCTCGTCGTGCCTTTCCTCGTGTTTGCCAAGACGCTGCCGCTCCTCGTCTTGATCGGCGTGGTGCTCGAGCTGTTCAGCCTCGTCGGCCAGCCACCCCGCAACGCGATGCTCCCGCGGCTCGTGCGGCGCGAGAACCTGGTGACCGCCAACAGCCTCATGCTCGGAGCCACGTACGCCACCGTCCCGGTTGGGGCCGGCCTGAACTGGGCGCTCTCTGCACTCCCCGTCGTCACGCTCGGCGGCCTCATCCCGGACATCACCTCGGAACTGACGCTCGCCTTCTTCGTGGATTCGGTGACGTTCTTCATGTCCGGAGCTCTGATCGCGTCGCTGCCGGCGATCAAGACCAGGTTGGCCGGGGAGTCCGTCGAATCCGGGGCTCACGAGCGACCGCGGGCGCTGCAAGATCTCGTCGAAGGTGCCAAGTTCTTCTGGCGGCGCCGCTCGGTTCGCCGGGTCGTGTTCGGGATGACTGCGGCGCTCGTCGGCGGCGGCACGATGATCGTGCTCGGCAAGTCCTTCGTCGAAGACGTCCTGAGCGCCGATACTTCTGGTTTCTTCGCCGTGATCACCACCATGGGCCTTGGGGCCGGTCTCGGCATCGGGTTGGTATCGCTCTACGAGTCGCGGCTCGTGCGTCGGGACGTCGTGTTCGGGTTCTCCCTGCTCGGCACCGGTCTGGGCCTGGCCCTCGCCGCCCTCACGTCGACGGTGAGCGGTGCGGCCCTGTGGATGCTGATGATGGGGTTCGGTGCCGGGTCGGCGTACGTGATGGGGCTGACGCACCTGCACGAGGAAGTGGCCGACGAGCTGCGCGGCCGGGTCTTCGCCACGCTCTTCGGACTCATGCGGATTGGGCTCTTCGTGTCGATGGCAGCGGTCGCGCCGCTGCAGCTCCTCTTGGCGGGCACCGGCATCGCCGGCGTGCGGAACCCGACGCGGCTCGTCCTCGCGGCCGGCGGGCTGGTGATCATGCTCTCCGGCCTCGTGACACTGTGGAGCCTGCGCCGCCTGTTCACCCGACCCAAACTCGGTGCAGAGGCCAGGGAGATCCTGGCGCGGGCGACGGAGGCCAGGAAAGAGACGCTCGGCATGCCGCGGCCGAAGCGTCGCAAGCGGGGTGATGGATGACGCCGCCGTACATCGCGTTCGAGGGCATCGAAGGCGCCGGCAAGTCCACGATCGCCGCGGTGATCGTCGATCGCCTCGCAGCCCGCGGCGTCGACGTGGTGCGTGTGCGCGAGCCCGGTGGGACGGCAACGGGGGAGCGCATTCGCAGCGTGTTGCTGGATCCCGACGGGGACGTCGCACCATGGACGGAAGCCATGCTCTTCGCCGCGGCGCGCGCGCAGCTCGCCGCCGCCGTGGTCGGCCCCGCCCTCGCCGGGGGCCGTTGGGTCGTCTCTGATCGATCCGTGTACTCCTCGCTCGCCTACCAAGGCGGCGGCCGTGGACTCGGCGTCGAGCGTGTCCGGGCGGTCAACGAGGCGGGCCTGCAGGGCGTCTGGCCCGATCTCGTCGTGCTGCTCCGCCTCAGCGCCGAGGAGGGCCTGCGCCGCCAGGCGGTTCCCGACCGGATCGGCGGCGCCGGTCTCGAGCTGCAGCGACGCGTCGCCGCCGCGTTCGATACCCTGGCCACGACAGAACCTGACCGCATGGTGGTCATCGACGCCGCCCGACCGCTGGGTACGGTCGTCGAGGACGTCTGGCGAGTGGTGGAGGAGCGATGGATGGTGTCTTCGACGGGGTGATCGGACACCCCGCGGTGATCGCGTTCTTGTCGCGCGAGATCGCCCGTCCCGCCCAGGCCTACCTTTTCGTCGGTCCATCGAACGTCGGCAAGGCGACCGTGGCCCGCCGCTTCGCAGCCGGTTTGCTCTGCAGTGGCGACGCGGCGTGCAGACGCCGAGTTCTCGAGGGCAACCATCCCGACCTCATTGCGGTGGAGCCGGACGGACGGTCGTCCATCACCGTCGAGCAGGCCCGGCACACGGTGGCGCAGGCGAGCCTGGCGCCCCTCGTGGGCGAGCGAAAGGTGTTCCTGTTCGAGGAGGGCGGCATGATGAATGACGAGGCCGCCAACGCGTTGCTGAAGACGCTGGAGGAGCCGTCGCCGTCCACCGTGTTCGTCATCGTCGCGGAGTCCGAGGACGACCTTCCGGACACCGTCGCCAGCCGGTGCCGGACGGTGGTGTTCGGGCGTGTTCCCGAGGACGAGATCACCGCCGGCCTTGCTGCACGGGAGCTCGAGCTCGAACAGGCGCGGCAGGCCGCGCGGATCTCCGGGGGTCGACCCGGATTGGCGCTGGCTCTGGCGACGCAAGCCGAGGTGGCAGCCTTCCGCCGGGTGTGGCTGTCGATCCCGATGCGCGTCGGAGCGCGCCCCGGCGATGCATACGTCCTCGCCGATGAGGTGTCCGCCGCCTGCGATCCCTTGCTCGAGGCCCTGCGCACCGATCAGGCGCGCCGCCTGGCCACCGCCGAGGTCGAGGGCGCTTCGGCCAAGACACTCCGGGAGCGGCACGATCGCGAGCTGCGGCGGGCGACGGCAGCGCTCTACGTCTCAGGCCTCGAAATGCTCGCCGGCTTCTACCGGGATGCGGCGGCGGCGCAATTCGGGGCCGCCGTGCGCAACCCCGACGTCCCCGCCACCGCACTGGCGGCCGTGCTTCCCGCCGAGGCGCTACGCCATGCCGAACGCGTGCTCGAGACCATCGAAGCGCTCGAAGCCAACCAGCGCCCGACGCTGGCGTTCGCCAACCTCTTCGCGGATCTCGGTGCGGCGAACTGACCGCACCCCGGGCGTGGCGACGAGCCGGTTCGTGGCGGTGGCTCGCCACCCGGTCGGTGCGCTGGCGAGATGGCTGTTCGACCTGCACATCACGGGCCGGGAGCAGCTTCCGGCGGGTCCGTACGTGATGGCGGCGAACCATCTGTCCTTCATCGATCCCGTCATGGTGACGCTGGTTGCGAAACGCAACGTGCGGTACCTGGCCGTTGCGGACCTGTTCGACACGCACCATCTCTTCGACCGGCTGATCTCCTTCTTCGGAGCGATCCCGACCCCCCGGGATCGGGTGCCGATCGCGGCGATTCGCACGGCCCTCGCCGAGCTCGACGCCGGGCGGCCGGTGGGCGTCTTCCCCGAGGGGCGCCGCGTCGCACGGTGGCGGGAGGAGGCTCCGCAGCGCGGGGCGGCGTGGTTGGCGATGATGGCCGGGGTCCCCCTCGTGCCGGTGGCGATGCAAGGGAACCAGGGAACCCTTGGCATGGTGCAGACGGCGTTTCGGCGCTCGGCGATTCGCATCTGGGTGGACGAGCCGATGGATCCGTTCGACTTCATCGACCACGTCGATCCAATCGGCGCCCTCACCGAGGCGTGGCTCGCCGCCGTGGGTGAGCGCCTCGACCCGTGGTGGGACGGTCCCAACCTCGAGGATCGCCTGAAGCTGATGCCGTGGTGACGCCTCGCGTGGGGCCGGGCCGCTCCAGATAGCGAAACGCGCAGCCGTAGGCTCACCGGTGCGCAAACCGGAGGATGCCATGCGAATCGTGATCGGCGGAGCAGGCGGGCTCATCGGGTCGGCCTTGGTGCCCCACCTCGAGCGAGCGGGGCACGTCGTCGTTCGTCTGGTGCGTCGCGAGCCTGCCGCGACCGAGGTCCGGTGGGACCCGGCTGCAGGACGATTGGACCCCGCTGCCCTGCGCGGCGCCGATGCCGTCATCTGCTTGAACGGCACCGGCATCGGTGACCGCCGGTGGACGGCGAAGCGCAAGGCCGAGATCCTCGCCAGCCGCGTCGATTCGACGTCGCTCCTCGCCGAGACGATGGCCGCGATGCCCGAGCCCCCGGAGGTGTTCCTCGCGGGGTCGGCCATCGGTATCTATGGGGATCGCGGCGACGAGATCCTCACCGAGACCAGTGCTCCCGGAGCGCCCGGCGACTTCCTCGTGGACGTCACCCGGCAGTGGGAGGCCGCGGCGCAGCCCGCCGCGGACGCCGGGATCCGCACCGTGTTCCTGAGGACGGGAATCGTCCTCGACTCGGGCGAGGGAGCCCTGGCGAAGATGTTGCTTCCCTTCAAGCTCGGCGTCGGCGGCAAGTTGGGAAGCGGTGAGCAGTGGTGGAGCCACATTGCGCTCGAGGACGAGGTCCGGGCCGTTGCACATCTCCTCGGCTCGCAGCTCTCCGGGCCTGTGAACCTGACGGCTCCGCACCCGGTGACCAACCGCGAGTTCACCAAGGTACTCGGTGAGGTGCTCCACCGGCCGACACTCATGACGGTGCCCCGCGCCGCCCTCGGTGTGGCGCTCGGCGCCGAGCTGGCGCAGGCGCTCGCGTTCACTTCGGCGCGGGTGCTCCCGAGCCGCCTTCTCGGCGACGGCTTCACGTTCCGCTACCCGCAGTTGCGTGCTGGGCTCGAGGCTGCGGTGAGCCCCGGCTACACCGCCCGTATCCCTGCGTAGATGAGGGCCACGCCGGCGGCGACGGCCACGCCGGCGATCAAGCGCCGCAGCCAGGCGACCGAGCCCGGCGCCGCGTCGACCCGCTGCAGTCCGAGCGTTGCCAGAAGAGCAATGGCGGTCGTCACCACAGTCATCCACCAGCCGTCGACGGCGGTCACCGCCATCGCCGCCGCAACCACGGCAGGAGTGGCTCCGTCGATGAAGCCCAGCAGGGTGGCCGAACCCTCATCGGGGCGGGGAGGCGATCCGGCAAGCCACCGCGCACCCGTGAGGGCGACGACGGCTCCCGCCGCGGTCCGGAACGTCGGAATCGACACGTCGAGGCCGGACAGGATCGGGTCGGTGAAGAGGGCGATGGTCACTGCTGCGACGGCCGCGGCGGCCAGGCCGAGCCAGCGTGCCGTGGTCGCCGCGCTGCGCTCGGCGACGACGGCGGGGTTCCATGCCGAAACGAGGATCACGAGCCCCGCGGCGAATCCAGTCATTTCTCGGCTCCTCTCAGTACCGCTTCGGCAAACAACATTCCCGATGCTGCATGCTGCTGGTCGTCCATTCGGGTCTCGTCGTTGAGAAACCACGCACCGATCTCGAGCGCGGGATCGGCGCCGACGACCTCGTCGGCCGTGATCTGCGCGTCGGCCAGCCTGGCAGCACCGCACACGAGGCGCTCTGCCAGAGCGGCGTCGATGTCGGCCAGGCGCTCGTCCGTGGAGGCGAGGACGCCGATTCTGCCGAGTCCCTCCAACACGGTGCCGAACCCGGCGCCCCGGGGCTCCGGGGGATGGGTCAGCGTCGCCAGCCCGCCGGTGCGTTGTGAATCCCACCGCACCTGGACGCCGAACTGGGCGGCGAGGCTCCGGGCGTATTCGATCTGGTGCGGTTCCAGATCCCATGCGGCCATCTGGCCCAGCGAGTAGGCCGCCCACTGGTCCGGCCACGGATTCGGGAACAGTCGCTCTTCGTCATCGCGGCGCAGACTGAGGTAATCCAGGGTGCGCCACGCCGCATCGTCCCAGTCCTCTCCGGGGAAAGTGTCGTGAAGGTAGGCGAAGGCCCACAGCGCCTCTCCGGTGGCGTAGCGGGATCGCTGCTCGGGGTTGGGTGCTTCGGTGGCGCGGAGCCACCGTTCGAGCATCACCCCGTCGGGGCGCTGCTGGCCGACCATGAAGCGGCCGAGCTCTCGCAGCTCGGTGTCGTATTTGGGGTCGCCGGTGGCGTCGCGACGGATCAGGAGGGAGATCGTCATCAGGGCAGCGGCGCCGAGTTGGAGGTCCCGTCCCGGCTCCGACCAACCGGCGGCGTCTTCTCCCGTGGGCACCATGCGCGCGAGCATGTACTCCGTCGCCCGATCGCCGGCTTCCAGGTACTGGGTCTCACCGGCGGCGACCAGCTGGTACACGGCCATCGTCGTACCCGCGTGGCGGACGAGGTTGTAGGCGTCCGGCGTCGCTCCCGTTTCCCGGGTGTAGAGGTAGAGGTACCTGCCGTCGTCGCCCTGGTTCACGGCGATCCACTCGACCGCAGCCACCGCCGACGCCCGGGCGTCATCCGCGCTGAAGGCGGGACACGCTTCGGGAGCCAGCAGCGTCGTGCGCAGCAGGGCGGCCGCGACCAGCCAGGCGACGCCCGCCGTCGCGAGCCGCCGTCGTGCCGTCACCGTGTCGTTGTGCTCGCTCATGATCCGGCGCCGGCGGGCTCTCGAAGGGCCGCACCCGACTCTCGGAGCCGGGAACGGTCCGGATCGCGGCGCGCATCGGCGAGCCGCGAGTCGGCGCGGCCCAGCCGTCGGGAGATCGACTCGATGTCCGATGCCATCGCTCCGATGTGCGTGGCCCGGACCCGTTCTGGAGCGAAGTCGTCGATCATGGAGAAGATCTTGTCGAGCACCGAGCACCTCCTGTCAGCCATCGGTGGAGGGTGAATCCGTGAGGACCCTACCGCCCGACGGCCTCCCAAGGCCGATTCGCGACCGTATCGAGCGCGCCGTGGGAGCGAAGCTCGAGGTCGTCGGCCGCTTTCCGGCGACGTCGTCGACGGTGCTCGCCGTGCGCACCGGCTCAGGCCGTGACCTCGTGGTTCGGCTGTTCACGAACACCGCCTGGCTGGAAGCGGAGCCCGATCTCGCCGTTCACGAGGCGGCAGCATTGCAGCTGGTTGCCGGAGCACCGGTGCCCACGCCGGAGGTCGTGGCGCTTGTCGAAGGCGGGACCGGCGACGTGCCTGCCGTGGTGACGACGCGCCTCCCCGGCGCCGCGTATCTGCCCGACCGTCCCCAGGAGGGCTGGCTGCGGACGCTTGCGGAGGTTGCCGTTGCGATCGCAGCAGTCCCCACAGGTCGGTTTCCGTGGACCTACGATCCGTGGATCGCTTCCGAGCCTCAGGTGCCCGATCGCGGCAGCGCCCTCTGGGCGCGCGCCGTCGATGTGGCTTCCGGGGCCGAGGCCGTTGGCCCTGTCGTGCTGCTGCACCGGGATCATCACCCCATGAACCTGCTGTTCGGCGGCGGACGTCTGACGGGTGTCGTCGATTGGGTGAACGCGTGCGTCGGTCCTGCCGCCGTGGATGTCGCCCACTGTCGCATCAATCTCGCCGCGATGTACGGACGTGAGGTGGCCGACCGCTTCCGCGACCTCTGGTGCGGGCTCACCGGACTCCGCTACGACCCGGTGTGGGATGTCGTGACCCTCGTCGGAACGCTTCCGATTCGTCCCTATCCCCCGTGGGCCGCGGCCGGTCTTGCCGTCGGAGTCTCGGAGATGCGCGTGCGTCTGGAGCGGGTGCTGGCGGTTGGGCTCGACGCGCTGGGCGCTTGACCCGGGTCTGCCGCCCTAGTGACGAGCGGCGCCACCTTCGATACCGTCTGTCCGACGGCGGACCGGACGTGGGGGCGCAATGAAAGTAGTGGTGACCGGCGGGGCGGGGTTCATTGGATCGAACCTGTGCGATGCCCTGTCGCGGGATCCGGAGTTCACCGAGGTCGTCGCCCTCGACGATCTCTCGAGTGGCTTCGCGGAGAACCTCGACGGTATCGACGCCGAGCTGGTGGTCGGGTCGATCCTGGATCCGGAGGTTCTCGACCGTGTATGCGCCGGTGCCGGCGCGATCGTGCATCTGGCCGCACGGGGATCGGTCCCGAAGTCGGTCGAGAATCCGCTCAAGTCCCACGACCGCAACGCAACGGGCACCTTGCAGGTGCTCGAGGCGGCCCGTCGCGCCGGGGGCATTCACACGATCGTGTCGTCGTCTTCGAGCGTCTACGGGGCGACACCGGACCTTCCCAAGCACGAAGACCTCCCGACCCGCCCGATGAGCCCGTATGCCGTGAGCAAGGTGGCTACCGAGTGGTACACGGTCGCCTATCAGCACTCCTACGGACTCCCGACGCTGGCGTTCCGTTTCTTCAACGTGTACGGACCGCGGCAGCCCGCGGGTCACGCGTACGCCGCGGTCATCCCGGCGTGGATCGCGGCCGCGATGAAGGGCGAGACGTTGTTCGTGAACGGCGACGGCAAGCAGTCACGGGACTTCACCTACGTCGACACGGTGACGTGGACCCTCGCGCAAGCGGTGAAACGCCGTGTCGTCAGCGAGATTCCGATCAACCTGGCGTTCGGTGGCGGAACGACGCTGCTGGACCTGATCGCCCGGCTGGAGGACGTCTTCGGACGCTCGCTCCCGGTGCAGCATCGGGATGCCCGCCCCGGCGACATCCGGCACAGCACTGCCGATCCGGGCCGCTTGTTCGAGTTGTTCCCGGACGTCGAGCCGATCGACTTCGACGAAGGGTTGGCGCGTACCCTCGCGTGGTGGGAAGCCCGGGACACCGGCGGACGAGGTACTTGATCGAATCGAACGACGCCGCGGCGGCAGGGTGGGATTCGACCAGGCGGTAGCCGACCTGACCGAAGATCGGACATAGTCAGTGATCGTCGCTGACGCCTTCACGGTGTGCTCTAGCCAGCCGCCGAAGGCGGGAAGATCAGAGTGAGAGGCGTCTGCGAAAGCTCGATCGGCGACGTCGCCGCTCAGGTTCAAGCTGTCCGCGAACCACTTTCGGATGTGCGGGAAGCCTTCGCAACACACGCGGTCGTTGGCGATTGGGTGCACGCGCGTGCATCGGCCTCGATGCGCTCGTTTGCGGCTCGTTTGCATCCTGGACGTCGATCCAGGCCCCGCAGCGCCCGGATCGGGGCACACACATTGATACGCAAGCATCGATGTGGAGCCGGAGACGGGAATCGAACCCGTGACCTACGCATTACGAGTGCGTCGCTCTACCGACTGAGCTACCCCGGCGAGGCGCGGGAAGTGTAGCCGGGCCGGAGGCCGGTCCGGTAGGCCGCAGATGCGATCATGAGTAGGGTGTCGAGTCCCCCCTTGCAGGTGGCCGAGGTAGACGATGGCCGATCAAGCCAACTTCGAACGAGATGCCATGGAGTTCGCGCCGCAGCTCTACTCGGCCGCGCTCCGCATGACGCGCAACCCCGCCGATGCCGAGGACGTCGTCCAGGAGACCTTCCTCAAGGCCTACCGGGCGTATCACACCTTCCAGGAGGGCACGAACCTCAAGGCGTGGCTGTACCGGATTCTCACCAACACCTACATCAACCGCTACCGCAAGCAGCAGCGGCGTCCCAGCGAGGTCGAGCTGGGGGAGCTGCAGGACGTGTACCTCTACCGCCGCCTCGGCGAGGCTTCCGGGGCGTCGGTCAGCGCCGAAGAGCAGGTCCTCGACCTGTTCGTGGACAACGACATCAAACAGGCTCTGGAGTCGCTTCCCGATCACTTCCGCATGCCGGTCCTGCTCGCCGACGTCGAGAGTTTCTCGTACAAGGAGATCGCCGAGATCTTGGACATTCCGATCGGGACCGTGATGTCTCGCCTCCACCGCGGAAGAAAAGCGCTCCAACAGAAGTTGTGGAGGGTGGCAGAGGAACGAGGCCTGGCAGGACCGACGTCATGAGCACCGGCTGCGAACACGCCATCGAGTACGTGTACCACTACCTCGATCAGGAACTCACCTGGTCGAGGCGGATCCGCATTCGCTGGCACCTGCGCAACTGCGACAAGTGCTGCGGTGCGTTCGATTTCGAAACGAAGCTCAAGACGATGATCCGCGACCGTGGCCGAGATGAACCTCCGCCGGAACTTTTTGACCGCCTTCGTGCGTTGATACAAGAGGAGGCTGTGCGAGACGACTAGTGATTCGCGCTGGTGCCACGTGCAGAAAGCGAGATTCCACATGGCTGAGAACATCATGAAGGGCCGGCGGATGCTCGGCAGCGGTAGGGCTCCCAAGGTCGACGCGACCGAGCGGACGTGTGCCAAGGACGGCTGTGACACGCTCTTGAGCCGCTACAACCGTAGGGAGTACTGCTATTCGCATGCTCCGACGAAGTTCCCGCGCCTGCGGGGCCGGATCGTCGCCGAGGGCTGACCTCGTAGGAGGATTCTGCGAGGGGCCAGCACGACGCCCCCGCGGCCGAGGCGCTAACCTCCGGCCCGATGCGAACCCGGCTCACTCTCATTCTGATCGTCCTCTCGGCGGCTACGTTGCTCGCCGTCGCACCCGCCGCGGCGTTCGAGGTCGCTGCGTTCACCGAAGGACCGACGGAGTCCGAGCCCGCCGAGCAGGATCCCGGTTCCGAGCTCGGGATCGTTCCTGCTGTCGAAGCTCCAGTCGAGGGAGCCGAGGAATCCGACGCTCCGTGGACCCAGCGATTCCTCGCCCCGCTCGTCCTCTTGCTCGGCGTACTGGGTCTCGTTGCCTCGATCGCCTATTACGGCTTGCGAATCCGGGGCAAGTACCGGGTCGCGAGCTGACCCCGGGTAGCGCCGGGACCTAGAGTCGGTCCACCTAGTACCTTCCTGCTCATGGCCGACATGCAGTGGTCGCTGGTTTCCCGTGTCGCGGCGCGCCTCGCCGGTCGCTACCCGCTCGAGGGGACCTATCACGAGGCCCGTTTCGCCGCGCAGGCGCCCGGGCTGGTTCGCCGTGCCACCGAGCTCGTCACGGCGGAGACGGGACTCCCTGCCGTCGGCCAGCCCGAGGTCTCGGTCGTCACCCGGGCCGAGTGGGCGGAGGCGAACGTGGAAGCCTTCGGAGTGCTGCTGGCTCCGGCGCAGGAACGCCTCGGGGAGCAATCCGGTATCGGTGCTGCGGTTGCCGGGCGGGTGGTGGCCGTCGAGCTGGGGGCCGTGTTGGGCATGCTCAGCAGGCGGGTTCTCGGCCAGTACGAACTGGTGTTGCCGACCGTCGACGGCGATGTCGGCGATACGGTGATGTTCGTCGGCGCCAACGTCCTGGCATTGGAGCGCCAGTTCGAGTTCCGTCCGTCGGAGTTCCGCTTCTGGGTCGCCCTCCACGAGTGCACGCATCGGGCGCAGTTCGTCGGGGTCCCCTGGCTCCGGGGTTACTTCCTCGGGCTCGTCGAGGAGCTGGTCGCCGCGGCCAAGCCCGAACCGGGCCGCATCCAGCGGGTGACCGCCGAGATTCGTCGGGCCGCCGCCTCCGGGGAGCCGATCATCGACGAGCGCGGCCTCTTCGGTGTCTTCGCCACGCCGCAGCAGCGCGAGGTGATCGATCGCGTCCAGGCGTTGATGTCGTTGCTCGAAGGCCATGGCCACGTGGTCATGGATCGCATCGGGGCGCGTGAGCTCGTGACGCAGCGACGCATGTCGGAGGTGCTCAAGATGCGCCGCCAAGACCCGCGCACGGCGATGTTCATGCGCATCGTCGGGTTGGAGATGAAGCTCCGCCAGTACGAGGCCGGCGCTTCGTTCATCGCCGGCGTCGAACGCCATGCCGGGTGGAGCGCCCTCGACACCGCATGGCGCGCTCCGGAAAACCTGCCGACGCTCGACGAGATCGACAACCCGGTGCACTGGCTCGAACGGGTCGGCTGATGAATCATCCCGCCCCCGTCGGTCCCGAGCCGGGGGCTCTGGTAGCCGCCACAGCGGACCGCTTCCCTGCGGGGTCATTCGTGGTTGCGCTGAGCGGTGGCGCCGACAGCGCGGTGGCGGCCTGGGTGGCGACGCGCCTCATCCCCCGGCGGCCCATCCGCTGCGCATTCGTGGATCACGGGTGGCCCTCCTCGGCAGCCCTGGCGGCGGCCGCAGCCGCCATCGCGGAGCGGCTCGACCTGCCGCTCGAGGTTGCCGCCATCGAGCCGGCCGCCACCGAGACGGCGGCCCGGCCCCGGCGGCTGGCGGCGCTCGAAGCGATCGCCGCAGGCGAACCGATCGTCACCGGACATCACGCCGACGACGTCGCCGAATCGGTCGTGCTCAACCTCGTCCGCGGCGCCGGATCGGCCGGCCTCGCGTCGATCCCCGCGCAGCGGCCGCCGTTCGTGCGGCCGCTCATCGACATCCCCGCCGCGGCGTTGCGGCGCGTGGCCGAGGGTGTCGGGTTGCCGTTCGTCGACGACCCCGCCAACTACGATCCCGCGCACCGTCGCAACATCGTGCGCCACGACATCCTGCCGCGGCTCGACGGCGTCGCACCTGCGGCGCCGGCGGCGCTCGTCCGCTCAGCGAGACTGCTCGCCGGCGACGATGCGTTGCTCGAGGCCAGGGCTGCGGAGGTCCCGCTGCAGGTCGAACCCGGTGCAGTCGGGCTGCCCGCTGCGGTCTTCGCGACGCTGCCCGGGCCGGTCGCGTCTCGGGTGGTTCGCCGGGCGCTGCGCACCGTGCGGCCGCCGTATGCAGGCACGGAGGAAGATGTCGCCACGGTCGTCGCCGCCGCCGGTGGTCTGAGCGGTGAGCTGTCGGGTGGACTGCGCTGCGGGCGCGAAGGTGCGCTCGTCGTCGTGCACGACCCGTCGCAGCTTCCCGCACCCCCGGCACCTGCGACCTTGGGGGTCCCCGGGGCGAGCGAGACCGCAACCCATCGGATCGGCGCACAGCTCGTTTCGCATCATCGCCCGCTGGGGCGGGTCCGTGCCGTGCTCGCCGCCGGTCTCGCGGGTGAGCTCACCGTGCGGGCGACAGAGGAGGGAGAGCGCATCGACATCGGCGGGGGCTCGAAGCTCGTCCGTGACGCCATGGCCGAAGGCGATGTGCCCGTCCGGCTGCGCCGGGGTTGGCCCGTTGTGGAGGCGCATGGGAAGATTGCCTGGATTGCCGGGGTGCGCTCGGCGGCGTGGGCGCACCCGCCGCCGGGGGCGGCACAGGTGCTCGAGTTGACGATGGAGAGGCTGCGATGCTGGACAACGTGAGGGTGATGATCTCTGCAGAGGAGATCGACGCCAAGCTCGCCGAGATGGGGCAAGCCATCACGCGTGACTACGCAGGAAGAGACCTCCTCATGGTCGGCGTCCTGAAGGGCGCCTTCATGGTCATGGCCGACCTCGCTCGCCACGTCGATCTGCCCGTCGAGTTCGACTTCATGGCCGTTTCCTCGTACGGAGCGTCGACGAAATCGTCGGGCGTGGTCAGAATCCTCAAGGACTTGGATCAGGAGATCGCCGGCCGCGACGTGCTGATCGTCGAGGACATCATCGACTCCGGCTTGACGCTGCGGTATCTCATGAAGAGCTTGCGGGTGCGTCAACCTGCGTCCCTCGAGCTGGCGGCGTTGCTCGTGAAGGATGGCGTCGAGCGTCCGCCCACCGACATCAAGTACGAGGGCTTCCACATCCCGCCCGAGTTCGTCATCGGCTACGGCCTCGACTACGTGGAGAAATACCGCAATCTGCCGTACATCGGTGTCGTCGAGGGCCAGATCGAATAGCAGCCGTCGAACACCCCTTTCTCGCTAGACCTGCTGAGCACATAAACTGGTGACACACCGAGCGCGCTGGAACGCGCCCTAGGAGCGAAGTGAACCGCAACGTACGCACCGTTCTCGTCTATATGACCGTGGGATTTCTCGTCCTCATGGCCGTCAACATGTTCTTGGACGGCGCCTCTGAGCCGACCGGGCTGTCGCTCAACCAGTTCTTCGACGAGGTCGAGCGCGGCAACGTCGCCGAGGTCACCCTCCAGGAGAAGTCCGAACAGCTCGTCGGGGAGCTGCGCGAGCCGATCGAGCGGGGCGGCACCGCCGAGTTCGTCGTCGGCTACCCCAACGAGTACGAGGGCACGCTGACCCAACGCCTGCTCGACGCGAACGTGAAGGTGATCCCAGACCCCGAGAACCCCTCCATCTTCCAGTGGTTCCTGGGCACGATCTTTCCGTACTTGCTGATCTTCGGCGTGTTCATCTTCATCCTCATGCAGATGCAAGGCGGCGGGAACCGCGTCATGCAGTTCGGCAAGGCGAAGGCCAAACAGGTCAGCAAGGACAGCCCCAAGGTCACTTTCAAGGACGTCGCCGGCGCCGACGAAGCCGTCGAAGAGCTGCAGGAGATCAAGGAGTTCCTGGCCAGTCCCGGCAAGTTCCGCTCCATGGGCGCCAAGATTCCCAAGGGCGTGCTCCTCTTCGGGCCGCCGGGCACCGGGAAGACCCTGCTCGCCCGCGCCGTTGCCGGTGAGGCGGGCGTACCGTTCTTCTCGATCTCGGGCTCGGACTTCGTCGAGATGTTCGTGGGCGTCGGGGCGAGCCGGGTGCGCGACCTGTTCGAGCAGGCGAAGACGAACGCTCCGGCCATCGTGTTCATCGACGAGATCGACGCGGTGGGCCGTCACCGCGGCGCTGGTCTCGGCGGCGGCCACGACGAACGGGAGCAGACGCTGAACCAGCTTCTGGTGGAACTCGACGGTTTCGACGTGAAGACCGGAGTCATCGTGATCGCGGCGACGAACCGTCCCGACATCCTCGACCCGGCGCTGCTCCGGCCCGGCCGCTTCGACCGGCAGGTCGTCGTCGACCGCCCGGACCTCAAGGGCCGCGAGGCGATTCTGAACGTGCATGCCAAGGGCAAGCCGCTGGCCGAGGGCATCGACATGGCGGCATTGGCCCGGCAGACCCCGGGGTTCACCGGCGCCGACCTCGCCAACCTGATCAACGAGGCAGCGCTGCTCGCCGCCCGGCGCGACAAGACCGAGATCTCGATGGTGGAGCTCGACGAAGCCGTCGACCGGGTGATCGCCGGGCCGGAGCGGAAGAGCCGGGTCATCACCGAGGAGGAGCGCAGGCTCACCGCATTCCACGAGGGGGGCCATGCCCTCGTCGGCCACGTGCTCCCCAACCTCGATCCGATCCACAAGGTCACGATCATCCCCCGCGGCCGGGCCGGCGGCTACACGCTCGCCCTGCCGATGGAGGACAAGTACTACAACCGCAGGAGCGAGCTGGTCGATCAGCTCGCCTACGCGCTCGGCGGTCGGACTGCCGAGGAGCTGGTGTTCGGGGATCCGAGCACCGGTGCCAGCAACGACATCGACAAGGCCACCAACCTGGCGCGAAAGATGGTCATGGAGTACGGCATGAGCGACCGGCTGGGCCCGCTCCGCTACGGCAAGCCCGAGGGCGAGGTCTTCTTGGGCCGCGACTATTCGCGCTCCAACGACCTCTCCGACGAGGTGGCCGCCGCCATCGACGCAGAAGTGCGGCGGCTCATCACGCAGGCACACGACGAGGCGCGGGAGATCCTGACGACCCACATGGATGCCCTGGAGGGCATCGCCGCGGCGCTCATGGAGAACGAGACCCTCGACGCCGGGGAGGTCGCAGAGGTCTTCGCCGACGTCCCGAAGTGGGAGCACACCGAGACCGGTGCGCTGCGGATCCAGCGCCCTCAGGGCGTCCCGGTCACGGAGACCCGGGTGGCGACCCAAGGCCCCGCGGACGGGCCTTCGCCCGCGAAGGCCTGACC
>JBFFFX010000019.1:0-15039 GCA_041557775.1 Acidimicrobiia bacterium
AAGTCGTTCTGCTGATCGATCACCAGGACGGCGGCGCGCCCCGGCTGGATCATCTCGTCCAGCTGGTCGTAGTAGCTGCGGTCGCCGATGGTCTTCATGCCGGCACCTGCAACGTCGCCAGGGCGGCGTCGACCACGCGGCGCTCGTCCTCCGTGGCCTCGAACAACGGCGACCGGATGTGCGCCGTCGGCATCAGGCCCAGCGCATGGATCGCATACTTCAACCGAGCCGACCAGCGGTAGCTCGGCGGCCGGTAGATCGCGTCGGCGATGGGCCGCAGATCGGCGGCCGCCGCCCGCGCCGCTTCCAGATCTCCGGACCAGGCCGCATCCTGCAGCGCCTTGACCGGCTTCACCAGGTTGGCGAGCCCGATCGTGCACCCGTCGGCGCCGATCAGGTAGTTCCCCAGCAGGCCCCGGTCGCTCGCCGACAGGATCGCGAGATCCGGGTTGACGTTGCGCAGCGTCTCCAGGTTGCGCTCGTAGTGCACGTCGTCCTCGACCTCTTGCTTGATGCCGGCGATGTTCGGCAGCGCGGCGATCTGGCCGAGCACGTGCTCCGGCATCATCAGGTTGGTCTGCGGGCGGTACTGCATGAAGAAGAGTGGAATCGGTGAGGACTCGGCCGCCTGGCGGTAGTAGTCCACGACTGCTTCCGGTGCGTAGGCGAACGCTCCCCGGGCAAAGGAGAACGGCGAGAACAGGAGCACGGCGTCGGCCCCCATCTCGGCGGCGGACTCGGCCTGGGCGGGGAACCGCCACGCCGCCTGCACGTGGACACCGGCGACGATCGGCACATCGGGCCCGACCGCCTCGCGGACGGTGCGGAGCGCCGTGCGCCGCTCCTCGCCGGAGAGCAGCATGAGCTCTCCCGTGTGGCCGTTGACGAGGAAGCCGCCGGCGCCTTCGGCGACGTAGCGCTGGGCGATCTGCCCCATCACGTCGTACAGCACGGCGCCGGTGTCGTCCTGGGGTGCCACGATCGCCGGGAACACCCCGCGGAACGTCTTGGTCATGAGATCTCCTCCTTGGAGGGGGCTTGACTACCTAGATCTGTGGGGAACTCGGGGACGGCGGCGAGCCGCCTCGCCGGCCAGCCGGGCAGCACCCAGCCGACATCGCGGAGTACTCACCCGGTCACCTCGACGGGGCCGAGCAGATCGAGCTCCTCATCCGGTGCGGCGGCGAACTCGACTGTTGCCCCGCCGTACACGCCCGGTCCGAACCAACCGTCTCTCGTCTCGATGACCAGCAGTTCCCGCACCGGCTCTCCGTCGAGCGGCGCCGGGATGTGGCGCACCGTGTAGAACCCGTTGAAAGGCGGCGCCGGCTGTGCCTCGGCGCCGGGATCGAGTGTGGCGTCGACGCGGATGATGGGATACCCGTACCGATGCACCGCGACGTGGAAGCCGCGGTAGCCGTCGTCGCGGTCGTACTCGTCGTCGCCGGGGAACGTGTCGGTGATGTCGATCGTGGCGTGCTTCTTCGGCCACCCGAGCGCCTCCCGGGCCTTGTAGGTGGCCCAGTCCTTGTCGACCCACATGAACAGGTTGTAGTGGCGGAGCGGTTCTCCCGGTGGCGCCGCCAGCACGGTCACCGTCGCCTCGTGGTACTGGCTGAACCCCGGGGGGAGCGGGTCGCCGTGCTCCGGGCGCCGCTTGAGTTGATAGAGCTTCAGGAATCCCTCGTGGGGGTCGGCGGCACGCAGCGGTGCGGGAAGCCAGGCGCCCAGATCCGTTCCGGTGCGGAACGTCACGTAGAGCACCCTGCCCGTGTAGCGATCGGGGCTCATCTGATACGAGAGCCGCTTGCCGATGCCGAAGGGCTGGCCGGCGCCGACGAGTTCACCCATCCGAGTCGGCCTCGATGATCGCGTTGACCCCCGCAGCCATGGTTCGGGTGGCGAACACCGCCGCGACCAGCTCCAGGGCCTGGATGACCTCCTTGCGGTCGGCGCCGGCAGCCATGGCCTTGCGGCAGTGTGCGGCGATGACCGCCTGCGGCGATCCGGCCGCGGCGCACGCACACGCCAGCACGAGCTCCTTGTAGCGCTCGGGGAGGTCGCTCTTCTCGTAGATGGTGCCCATCAGGAAGCGGTCGTAGCCGTCGAGCCCCGTCACGTCGTGGTCGGCCAGGTAGCGGTGCATGGGCAACACGCGCCTGCCCGCCGCTTCGATCCGCTCCAGAATCTCGTTACCGGTGACGTCACTCATCTGTATCTCCTCACTTCTGCTTCTGGCCGCGAGACCAGTGCTGGATCAATCCGTCGCCGATCAAGTTGGCCGCCAGGACCGTGGTGACCACCGCCGCCGCAGGGGCGTACATCATCCACGGCGCGTCGAACAGGTTCACCTGGGAGTCCGCCAGCATGTTGCCCCATGACGGCTCACCCAACGGCGCCCCCAACCCGAGGAACGAGAGCCCGGCCTCGGCCACCAGCAGGTCGGCGAAGATGAACGCAAACATCACGGTGAGCGTCGGACGCAGCGCACGCAGCACATAAGTGGACACGATGCGCCAGCCGGGAATGCCGAGCAGCCGCGCCGCAGTGATGTACTCCCGCTTCTTGATCGCCATCGTCTCGGCGAAGACGACCCGGGCGAACGACACCCAAGCCACGAGACCGAGCACGAGCGTCAGTGCCCAGAAGCCGTGGCCGGCGACGGCGATGATGGCCACCGCCAGCACGAGGTAGGGAAACGAGATCGCCACGTCCATGAAGCGGCTCAGGACGCTGCGCACCCACCCCTCGCGCCACCCGGCGAGCAAGCCGACCGTCGTGCCGATGGTGACCGCGATCAGCGACGCCACCACCGCGACGGGAACCGACCACCGGAAGCCGTCCGCCACGCGGGAGAAGAGGTCGCGCCCGAGACGATCGGTGCCGAGCAGATGGCCGTCGGTGCCGGGAGAAAGCAGGCGGGCGCGCAGGTCCTGCTTGAAGGGCTCGTGGCCGGAGATGGCGACGCCCCAGATGGTCAGCACTACGACTACCAGGCCCAGCGCCACACCGATCCACAGCAGGCCGGGCAGCAGCCGCTCGCGGGGCGACCGCCGCACGATGCCGACGCGCTCGAGGTTCGCCGTCATCTGCGCTGCCTCCGTAGTCGTGGATCGATGATGGGAAACAAGATGTCGGTGAGCGTCGTGACGGCGAACACCATCACGGCGACGAGGGCCACGGAGGCCTGCACGACAGGGAAGTCGAGGTCCCGGACCGCCTCGATGAGCAGCAGGCCCAGCCCGGGCCAGGCGAACAAGGTCTCGGTGATCAGGGATCCCGAGAGGAGGAACCCGAACTGGACTCCCATCAGCGCCACCGTGCCGATCAGAGCGTTGGGCAGCACGTGTCTGAAGAGCACTTGCGCCGACGAGGCTCCGTCCGTTCGGGCGGTGCGCACGTAATCCTGGCGCATGGCCTCGTCCACGTTGGTCGCGGTGAGTCTGATTGTGCGCGGTACCAGAAACGACGCCAGCGTCACCGACGGGAGGATGAGACTGGAGAACCCCTCGTTCCCGATCGCCGGCAGCCAGCCGAGCCGCACGGCGAAGACCTGGAGCAGGATCAGTCCGATCACGAAGCCGGGGACGCCTTGGCTGACGAGCACGGCGCCGAGGCCGACGCGCCGCGTGAACCGCTCGGGGCGATAGCCGAGCCAGGTGCCGACGAGCACGGCGGCCAGCAGGTTGAGGAAGATGGCGGCCCCCGCCAGTACGACGGTCGGTGGGAGCCGGCTCGTCACCAGGTCAAACGCGTCCTCGAAGCTGATCAGTGAGTTGCCGAAGTTGAGCCGAACCGCCTGTCCGATGAACGCGAAGTACTGGACCACGAGCGGCCGGTCGAGCCCGTAGAACGAGCGGACGCGGTCGATCTGCTCTTCATCGGCCAGATCGCCGATGAGCACCAGGGCCGGGTCGCCGGTGGTGCGCAGCAGGAAGAAGAGGAGCGTCGAGATGCCGATGACCAGCGCAATGAGCTGCCCAAGTCGGCTCGCCACTCTCCCGGCCGCATAACGCCACCAGCTGTCGACGCGCGGAGCGGCGGCCCCGGGCTCAGCGCCCAGGACCGCCGCTTCCGGTAGGCCGTCAGTACTCACTCTGCGCTTGTCAGCTGCCTGCCGACACGCCCTCGAACGGGGTGTTGAAGGCGAACACGCCGAACCCGCTGATGCCGGGCCGCAACGCCCAGAGCTCGAAGTTCTCGGTGAGAATGATCGCCGGCGGGTTCGCCGCCGTGTAATCCAGCAGCTCCTTGAGCGCAGCGTTGCGCGCACCGCTGTCGAACGTGGTGTTCACCGCTTCGATCAACGGTGAGGCCGCCTCGTCGCAGTAGAACTCGTTCACGAATCCGCAGCGATAGAAGTTGAACGGCCGCACGGCGTCGAACAGCGGGGAAGCCCGCAGCGACAGGTTGTACGCCTCGCCTTCCCAGTCGGCGCCGTCGCGTCCGAAGAAGTTCGGCAGCCACGCACCGCTGAAGTCGATCTGCTTGAGCTCGACATTGACGCCGACGTCGGCCAGGAAGCCCTGCATGGCCTCGAAGATCTCCCGGTCGGCCGGGAAGCCGCCCAGGGTGACCTCGGCGGTCATGTCGAACCCGTCGGCGTAGCCGGCGTCCGCCAGCAGCTCTCGGGCCCGGTCGGGGTTGTACGGGTAGAACTCACGGCTCGGATCGTGGCCGTTGATGCCCGGAGGCGGATAGACACCACCGGTCGGGGCAAAGCCTGCCGTGAGCGCTTCGCGGATGGCATCCGTGTCGACCGCGTAGTTGAGGGCCTGGCGCACCCGCACGTCGGCGAGGGGCCCGCCCCGGTTGTTGATCAGCGCCAGCGCGAGCACGGCGCCACGCGGTGCGCTCACCACGGTGAATCCCTCGCTCTCGAGCGCCTCGGCCTGCCCGGGATCGGGCGACTGGGCGATGTCGATGTCGCCACTCGCCAGCGCGATCAAGCGGGTGTTGGCGTTGTTGATGTTCAGGAACTCGAGGCTGTCGACCATCGGGGCGCCACGCCAGGAGCCATCCCACGCCTCCAGCACGATGCGATCGGCGCTCCACTCGCTGGTCGCGTACGGACCGGTACCGACCGGAGCCTGGGCGAAGCCCTCGGCCCCGGCGTCGGCGAAGTACGCCGGCGGGAGGATGTAGGCGATCGAGATCGCGGCGGGCAGGATGACGCTTGGTGCCGACGTCACGATCTGAACCGTCGAGTCGTCGACGGCCGTCACGCTGTCGATGAAGCTGTAGTTGCCGGCGTTCGCCGAGTACGTCGCCCGCCCGTCCTCGGAGAGCACGGTGGCGAAGGTCGCCTCGACGGCCGCCGCGTTCAGCGGCTCGCCGTTGGAGAAGCTCACGCCGCTCCGCAAGTTGAAGGTCCACGTCACATTGTCGTCTGCGACGCTCCACGACTCCGCGAGCGCCGGGGCGGCCGCGCCGGTCTGATCGATCACGGTGAGCCCGTCGAAGATGTTGCTCCACACGTACTGACCAGGCGACCCTGCACCGAGGTAGGGCATGCCCGACGGCGGCATGTTGCCGAGGCCGATCGTCAGGCTCACCGGCTCGGCCGGGGCTTGGGTCGTGGTGGTCGCCGCCTCGGGGGCTTGGCTCGTGGTCGTCGCCTCCTCGGTCGGTGCGGCGGTGGTGGCCGTCGCGGCGGTCGTCGTCGGATCGCTCGTGTCGTCCTCGCCGCCGTCGCAGGCCGCGCCAACCAAGGCAAGAACCATCAGTAGCACGAACAATCTCGTCACGCTGAAGAGTTTCCTCATCCCTTCCTCCCATGCCAGACAGGGGTGATTAGCTAGATTACCTAACAAAATCCCGCGGCGTCCACAGGAAGGAACCCCCGGTGTCTCTACGCGACGTTCTTCTGATCCTTCACGTGCTCCTGTTGGTCGCCTGGCTCGGGATCGATGTGGGCGTGTTCTACTCGAGCTTCGTGATGCGTCGTCCGGGCCTCTCGACGGAGACGCGGACCCAGATTCGCCACATCATGCGCAATCTCGATCTCGCACCTCGGGTGTCGCTGATCCTGATGATCCCCGTTGCGCTGGCGCTGGCCGAGGTCAACGGCTTCTGGCTTGGCGACCGCGCATCGTCCGATGCCGTCGTCGCCGTGGTCGCCGTGGTCGCGATCGCTTGGGCGGGGCTGAGCGTCTGGTCGTACCGGCAGCGCAACAACCCCACCGAAGCGACGCGGATCTTCGACAAGGCCGACTGGACGATGCGCGGGCTCACCTCGGCCTTCTTCGTCTCGGCCGGCTTGGCCTCGGTGGTGGCAGACGGTCCGTTCGCCCCCCGGTACGTCGGGTGGAAGGCGCTCCTCTTCGGCATCATCATCGCCCTCGGCTTGTGGATCCGGTTTGCGGCCCGCCGCTACGTGCCGCATCTGCGCGAGTTGCTCGACAAAGGCGAGTCTCCGCAGCGTCTCGCCGCGGTCGGCCGGGCCATCCGGCCGGTGTACCCGGGCGTCCTGGCCGTGTGGGGCACGCTCGTCGCCATCGTCGCGATCGCCGTGATCAAGCCCTGAGAGGAGAGCACCCATGCCCATGAGCCATCACAACGCACCGGCCATCGCTCCGCCGCGCGGCTACTCCCACGCCGTAGCGGTGACGTCGGGGAAGCTGGTCTTCGTCGCCGGGCAGGTGGCGTGGGACGTCGACCGCAATCTCGTCGGCGACGACCAGGTGTCCCAGGCGGCCCAGGCGTACGCCAACGTCGTGCATGCCCTCGCCGCGGCCGGGGCGACGCCCCGGGACATCGTCAAGCTGACCACGTTCGTCGTCGACTACTGCCCCGAGCTGCTGCCGGGCATCGGCGAGGCGAAGCGACGGGTCCTCGGCGAAGGGGACCCGGCGGCATCGACCCTGGTCGGCGTGACCGCGCTCGCCCATCCGGATCTCCTCATCGAAGTGGAGTGCGTTGCCTGGGTGGAGGACGGCTAGTTAGCCGGACCAGATCGCGGCGGCTGCCTCGGCCACCGCGATGTCGTCCTCGCCGGAGCCGCCGGAGGCGGCCACCGCCCCCACGATGTCGCCGTCGGCGAGGAGCGGAATGCCGCCCATCGACAGCACCCAATCGCCGTTCCCCACCGTGATGAAGCTCGCGTAGACCGTGGGGTTGACCCGGCTCCTCTCCACCGTCTCCGCGGTGGGGCGTCCGAAGTGCACCGCCGTGCGGGCCTTGGCGGCCACCGTGCGCACCGCGGCGATCGATGCGCCGTCCATGCGTGCGAGGAGGATCGGCTCACCCGCCGCGTCGCTCACGCACAGCGCCATCGCCACCCCGAGTGAAGCCGCCCTGTCCTCGCCCGCCGCCAGCATGCGACGGGCGTCACTCAGGGCGAGCCGTGCAGCCTTCGTCATGAGCGGACGGTACCGCAAGGAGAGCGGTGGCGCCTCACGGCTAGGATCGCTCCCGCCGCTCCAGCGAGGGGAACAGTGCGCTACGACACCGTCATCACCAACGTCTCCGCCGTGCTTCCCGAGTCGGTGGAGCACGTAGACATCGGCATCAGCGACGGCGTGATCGCGGCGGTCGAGGCGGCGATCCCGCACGAGGAAGCGGCCGAGGTCATCGACGGGCGTGGTCTCACCGCCTTCCCCGGAGCCGTCGACACCCACATGCACTTCGGCATCTACAACCCGCTGCCCGAGGATGCGCGCAGCGAGAGCGCTGCAGCGCTGACCGGGGGGGTGACCTCCGGCCTCACCTACATCCGAACCGGCCAGTACTACCTCAACCGGGGAGGCCCGTATCGCGAGTTCTACCCCGAGGTGCTCCGGCAGACCGCCGGCAACTCTCACATCGACTACGGGTACCACCTCGCCCCGATGGCGCAGGAGCACATCGGCGAGATCGGTGATCTCATCGACATTCACGGCGTGACGTCGTTCAAGATCTTCATGTTCTACGGCGGCCACGGGCTGCACGGCCGCTCCGACGACCAGAGCTCGTTCCTGATGACCCCGCCGGGCGAGCGGTACGACCTCGCCCACTTCGAGTTCATCATGCGCGGCATCGAGCAGGCGATGGCGGCTCGGCCCGGCGTGGCCGACGACGTCTCTCTCTCGCTCCACTGCGAGACCGCCGAGATCATGACGGCCTACACGAAGGCGGTCGAGGACGATCCGATGCTGTCGGGCCTGGCCGCCTACTCGGCGGCGCGTCCGCCACACTCGGAGGGTCTCGCCGTCATGATCGCCGGCTACCTCGCGCACGAGACCGGCTGCCGCAACATCAACCTGCTTCATCTGAGCTCGGCGAAGGCGCTGGAGGCGGCCCTGGTGGTGTCCGAGGCGTTCCCCGAGATCAGCTTCGCCAAAGAGGTCACCATCGGCCACCTGCTCGCCGACATCGAGACCGCCAACGGTCTCTACGCAAAGGTCAATCCCCCCATCCGACCACGCGAGGACGTCGAAGCCCTGTGGGAGGGGGTGCTGGCGGGCGACGTCGACTGGGTCGTCAGCGACCATGCCTGCTGCCGGGAGGAGATGAAGCTCGATCAAGCCGATCCCGGAGCGGTCTTCCTCGCCAAGTCCGGCTTCGGCGGGACCGAGTACCTGCTGCCGGGTCTGATCACCGAGGGGATGCGGCGTGGCCTCTCGCTCTCGCGGATCGCGGACCTGGTTGCCCGCAACCCGGCTCGGCGTTACGGCCTCCACAGCAAGGGGACGATCGCTCCCGGCCACGACGCCGACTTGGCGCTGGTTGATCTCGACGCGCCGTGGGTCGTGCGGGCGGCGGACTCGCCGTCGACGCAGGAGTACACGCCCTTCGAGGGCTTCGAGCTCACGGCGCGGGTGGTGGACGTGTTCCTGCGGGGCCGCAAGGTCCTCGTCGATGGGAGCGTCGTCGGCGTGCCGAGCGGCAACTACCTCCGCCGGCCCAGCCGCGCTTCGGGGCGGTGAGGGATCTCGCTCCCCGGCCGGAGACCGGTGGCTAGCGTTTTCGGAGGCGACTCACGGGGAGCTGCATGCTCGACCTCACCGATCATCGCGGAGCCTGGACCGGGATGTGGCGCACCTATCTCGAACCGGGCGAGCTCTACGATGAGTCTCCGCTCGAGGCGACGATTGCGGTGCGCGAGGCCGGATTCGTCATCGAGTACCGCGGATCGATCCAAGGTCAGGAAGTGACGGGACGAATCCGCTGGGCGGAGGCGGGCCCGGCGACCACCGTCGACTGGGTCGACTCATGGCACACCCGCGGGGTGCACGAGCGGTTGGTAGGCGCGGGCGAGGCACCGCCGTCGTACCAGTACGGCGACGAGGATCCGTGGACCTGGGACATCACGATCGCCGCGACCGATGCGGGCATCACGGTGACCCATCACAACACCGGCCCGGGCGTCCCCCGCTACGCGGGCGTCGTGATGCGCCTCGACGCGCGCCGGGCATAGAAAGCCGGCTGCAGGCAGCGGAACTGCCCACCTCGCTGGGGCGAGACGGGCAGCGAGCGGCCGCCACCTACATCGTCATGGCCTCGCCCACCTCCACCGTTCCGCCGGCGCCCAGGTGCGGGCAGCCCATGGCGAACGCCATGGCGTCGTCCATGGAGGCGGCCTCGTAGAGGCTGTAGCCGGTGATCACGGTGCCGCCGTCGGACACCGACCCGTCGGGGGCGATCGTCTTCTTCTGGCCGATCGGCGCACCGCCGTCGATGAGGCTGTCGCCTGCCGAGCCCATCCACTCGGACCAGGCCGCCATCACCTGTGCCTGCTCCTCCTCGGTCTCGGGGTACGTTCCGCCGCCATACAAGAACACGTACTTGGCCATGGTGGGTCCCTTCTCTCTGTTGGTCCCGTCAAGAGACGCTCCCGTCCCGGCGAGTGGACAACGAACGGGCGTCCGAGATTTCGACACTACTCCTGAGATCTCGTCGGGGGCGGTCGGGCTACTCGACCAGCCGGACGAACGTGTAGACCCCCTCGAGGATGCCGTAGGCGGGGAACATGCCCCACACGACCACCCAGTACATGAAGGTTTTCTCGCGGAAGCCGAGGTCGCGGTCCCAGACGAAGATCGGGATCGCGGTGTACCAGAACGGCACCGAGGCGGCCAGGCCGAGCAGGAAGCCCCAGCGGTGGCCCAGCATCATCCCGATGCTGGCGGCGACCTGGAGCGGCGACCAGAAGATCGCGTCGGCCCAGGCGTAGCCCTGATTGAACGCGAAGTAGGCCGTGGGATCGGTGGCGTCGGGCGAGCCGCCGTACACGTTGGTGATCGTCCATTCGCCGCGGGGTCTGAGCACGGCAATGAGCTGCAGTCCTCCCAGCAGCGCGATGATCGCCAGCCCGGCGATGGCTACGAACCAGGTCAGTGCGGTGACGTCCATCAGGCCTCCTTGGCTGTCACAGTGGAGTGTTCAGGGTGTGGGGAGGGCGACGACGGCGGCGATGAGCGTGATCACCCCCATGACGCCCCAGATGGCGAAGAACACGTAGCCGATGGTGACGTTCTGCGGATCGCCGAGGCGGATTCCCCTGCGGCTCATGGCAAGACGGCTGGTGATGCCGAGACCGCCGAAGTAGGCGTAGATCCCCCCGCCGACCAGACCGAAGTACGCCCACGCGGGGATGTCGAGGACGAGCAGCACCCCGGCGGCGATCGTGGTCCACAAGGTGAGGGAATCCCACAACGCCTCGCCGCGCATCCACGCGAAGTAGGCCGGCTCGACGGAGTCCTCACCCTCCGTGAGCTTCAGTCGAACGGCGGTGGGATGCGCCAGCCAGGAAACTGCTTGTCCGCCCCAGCACAACAGCGAGAGGGCAATGACGATGACGCCCCATGCGATGCCCATGCCCTCACCTCCTCGCACCGGAGCGGGCTTCGGCGCGGTCGCGGATGTTGCGGAGCATCTTCTGCTCCATGATGAAGGTCCCCGGCTCGGCCAGCACAGACATGAAGAAGGTGGCCGGGGTCATCTCGAAATTGGGTCGCCACCGGCTCACGAGCCGGGTGCCGCCGTCGCACGGGTACAGCCCCAGGCACCAGCTCGTCGAGCCGTCCTCGAGGAGGCTGACGATCGCGTGGGGCCGGTCGATCGACTGCACCACGAAGCCCATGTCCGGCATCATCAGGATCGGGTCGCCGACTCCGAGGTTCTGGTACTCGGGGATGATTCGTGCGGCGCTCGGTCTGAAGTCGTTGTCGATCCAGTCGTAGCTGTACCAGCCCGCCTTGCCGAAGCCGATCTGGACCAGCCAGGGCCAGACGTCGTCGGCTGGGGCCTTGATCGTGATCGCCCGGGTCGCCGGTTTCGCTCCGGGGATGAGATCGTCGCCGGGCATCTCCCGCGCCACCTCGGCGTCGCTCGCCCCCCAGCGGAGGTGCCACGGTTTGATCACCCAGAGGTAGAGGCCCACCAGCAACGCGGCGAGCCCTACCCACCACGCAGTCGCGGCCGTCGAGCCCAGCCACCACGCCAGCCCGACCCACGCCATCACCGCAGCGAGAAGGATCGTCGTGACGATCAGCATGATCATCATCTGTGTGCGCACACGGCACCTCCGGATTGGATTCGACGCATTGCCGCCCCAACACGCTGCGCGATCGACTGGTTGCTCGCCAAGGGGCGTCGGACCCTATGTGTTGAGCACTCGCCCCGGGGTGAGTCAGGCTGGGCGGCTACTCGCTCCCGGTCCCCTGGATCCCGATCTCCCGTCATCTACGATGCGCCGTCATGCGCGGCCGCTCGACCGAGGGATTCACCCCGAGGGGCACCAGCTTCGAGCCGATCTCGCCGGATCTGGGTATCGAGACCACGCCGGTCGAGGACTTCTTCGTGTGCAAAGGGGGCGGAGCGCCGTCCATCGATCCGGAGACGTGGTCCGTCCTCATCCACGGCGACGGCGTGCGACGCGAGGCGCGACTGTCGCTGCAGCAATTGCTCGCCTTGCCGCAGCGGGAGGTCAACGCGTGGTTGGAGTGCGCCGGGAACGGGCGATCGTTGTACGAGCTGGTCGGCGGCACGGCATTGTCCGCAGAAGCCAACCAGACGCCGTGGATGCTGTCGGCGATGGGAATGGCGACATGGCACGGACCGCCGCTGCGCTCCGTGCTGGAAGTGGCCGGTGTTTCCGACGGCGCGGCCTGGGCGAGTCCCGCGGGCGTGGACGTACCGGAGACCGAGGGCGAGCAAGTGCGGATGACACTTCCGATCGACAAGGCGCTGCACGACGACACGATCGTGGCGCTCACCATGAACGGAGCCCCGTTGCAGAGGATGCACGGCGCCCCGGCGCGGCTGCTGGTGCCCGGTTGGGTGGGGGCGTATTCCGTGAAGTGGCTCGATCGGATCGAGGTCTCGAGCCGCTGGGTCGGCTCGTGGCGGGCCGACGTCTACTACCGCAGGCGGCTTCCCGACGGCACCGACCTGGGTCCGGCGACGAGTCATCCGGTGAAGAGCAGCCTCGCCCTTCCCTGGCCGGCCCGGCTCCGGATCGGCCCAACCCAGATTCACGGCTACGCGCGCGCCGCAGGCTCGATGATCGCACGGGTCGAGTGGAGCGTGGACGGAGGACCGTGGCACGATGCCGAGCTCTTCGGTCCCAACGAGACGTGGACCTGGAGCCCGTTTCGCTTCACATGGAGCGCGGCGGCCGGTCACCACACTTTGCGCACCCGGGCTACCGATGCGGCAGGGGAGACCCAGCCCGATGCGATGCCGCTCCATCCCAACGGCATCCTGTGGAACGCGGTCATTCCGCACCCTGTCGAAGTCATCTGACCGCTCGAAGCGGACGAGGGCATTTCGTGCGCCGGCGGAGACCCGCCGCAACCGGTGTGCAGGCGATCGCCGGACACACCGGTCGACCAGCTCGTTCCCTGGGGCCACCTCGGCCCCGGGTCTCAGTGGCGTTGCAGCTCCTTGGCTTCGCTGGGCTCGATGGCCTCGGGCGCCGTATCGAGGGCCTTCGGCACGGGCTCTGGCTCGCGCCGCTGACGGAAGTACGACCACGCATGGATCGCCAGGCCGACGGCCCATGGGATCGTCACCAGATAGCCGTAGTCGAGCCCATCACCCAGGGCGAAGTCCTGCACCCAGATGTATGCGTTGACCACCAGGAAGACGCCGGCGTGGAACAGGAGATCCTCGAATGGCGTGGTCTCGACCGGGCCCATTCTCCGGCCGGTGACGACCATGGCGAGCGCCATCGCCAGGAGCGCGAGACCGCCGATCAGCAGACCGTACGTCCAGGCAGACGAGATGTCGCCGACTTCCCAGGACAGGTCGCCTCCGATCCCCACCGACTTGTCGTCTCCCCCGAACAGGATGAAGAACCCGAGGAAGGTCGCGACGCCGCCGAAGACGCCGCTCAGCCACAGCGCGACCTTCCATCCTTGGCCGCGCCGGCGCTCGAGCCCTGTGTCTTGCCTCATACCTCACCTCCTCTCGTGCTCACACGACGCGGATTCGGCCGCGACGGGTAGAGGCGATGGTCCCTAGCTCGCACGGGTGGTCACTGCCGCGTTCGGCGGGTGACGCTGCGCCAGCGGGATGTGGACCAACTCCGGTACCGTGCCGGCAGCCACAGAAGGGATTCTGAGAGATATGCCTGCCTTCGACGCCCCCCTCGCCGGCGACGAAGTCGCGATCGAGCGGCCAGACGGCACACAGTTGCGCACGGTCACGGTCGGGGAGGGACCGCATACCGCGGTCCTCGCCCACGGCTTCGGATCTGCCGCAGACGAGTGGAATGTGATCGCTCCGCTGCTCGTCGATCGCGGATTCCGGGTGGTGGCTTTCGACCAGCGGGGCCACGGAGCCTCGGTCATCGGTTCCGACGGCATCTCGTCCTCGGCGATGGCGGGCGACTACGGAGCCGTCCTCGACGGGCACGACGTGCGCGACGCCGTCCTCGTCGGCCACTCCATGGGAGGCTTTCTCGGGATCACGTTCCTCCTCGATGGGGCGCCCGAGCTGCGCGCCCGGGTGAAGGCGAGCCTGCTGATGGCGACGTTCGCCGGCGACGTGAACCGGAAGAACCCGCAGAATCGGGTCCAGATCCCGCTGCTCAAGTCGGGCATCCTCCAGCGTCTGCTCCGCTTCGGACCGGTCGCAACGGCGTTCACGCGGTCGCTCGTCGGCCGCCCCTTCGATCGCGACATGGTCGCCCCGTTCATCCGCATCTTCCTGGAGCAGGACTATCCGCCGCTGGTACCGATCCTCGAGGCGTTCGTCGCCGAGAACCGCTACGACCGGCTCGGTGAGATCACGATGCCGTGCACGATCATCGTCGGGTCGCGGGACAAGACGACGCCGCCGTTCCACACCCACGACCTGCACGCCGGGATCGCCGGCTCCAAGCTCGTCACGGTCCCGGACAAGGGGCACCTCCTGAACTGGGAGGCACCCGAGGCGATCGTCGCCGAGATCGTCGATCTGGCGGGGGCCGGCTGAGCGCCGCAGTCCCTACACCCGCACCGAGATCGCCGGCAGTGGGTGAAGCTCGAAGACGACGTCGTCACCGGGCTGGATCGACAGCGGGGGGATGATCGACCCGGCGATGACGACGTCTCCTGCGGAGAGCCGGGCGCCGGCCAGGGCGAGCAGCGTGGCGGCGTGGCCGACGATGGAGATGAGGTCGCCGGTGATGGCTTCGATCTCGGTGGTGTCGGTGATCTCTGCGCCGTTGTGCAGGACGCGGCCCCGCATTCCTTCGCGGCGTCCCCCGGCGCGGCTCGTGTCGGGGTCGCCGAACACGACCGCCTGGTGGTAGATGTTGCCGGCGAGGATTTCCTCGATGTCCTCGGACGGAGGATGCACGTCGGCGAGCTCGATGGAGGCGCCGAGGCCGCTGATGGCGCCGGCTACGTTGTCGCCGGGCTCCACGTCGGCGCCGATGTGCACGGCGATCTCCGGCTCGGCGACGGGCCGGTGCCACCCGGCGCACGAGATCGTGCTGCCCGGATCGTGGCGGGTCGCGTCCGTGAGGAACCCGAGTAGCGGGGCGGCGAGCCCGAAACGCTCCAGCGAAGACGGCGCCCCGAAGGCGAGCTTCCAGCCGATCGCCCGCTCGCCGGCGGCGAGCCGTGCGGC
>JBFFFX010000020.1:0-14964 GCA_041557775.1 Acidimicrobiia bacterium
ATGACGAGATCGGCGCCGGCCTCGACCCAGTCGCGGGCGAGCGCTCGCTGATACGGCTGCGGGCAATGGTCCTTCTCGATGCCCCAATGGACCATCACCACGACGACGTCGGCGAGCCCCGCGGCGTCCGCCACTGCGGCAACGGTGCGGTCCTCGAAGCCCGGGCACGCCCACGCCGCCTCGGGCCAACGGGCAGGATCATCGGCCACCCAGGCGCACTCGACCCGAGTGAAGCCGACGAAGCCGATACGCCACTCGCCCACCTCGACGATCGCCGGTGCGTAGGCGCGCGAGTCGTCCTCACCGCCG
Source organism: Acidimicrobiia bacterium (assembly GCA_041557775.1). GTDB lineage: Bacteria > Actinomycetota > Acidimicrobiia > Spongiisociales > UBA5794 > DATHZQ01. Next base: position 310 of record JBFFFX010000020.1, read on the forward strand.
CCGAAGTGCGCGATCGAGCCCGCATCCAGAAGCTCGATCGTGCACAGCAACCCGGCGCGTCGGTAGTCGAGCGTGTGGTTGTTCGCCAGGGAGACGGCGTCGATTCCCGCCGCCGCGAGGAGATCGATCGACCGAGGGGGCGACTTGAAGATGTAGGTCTTGTTGACACGGCGGCCGACGTCGGGTTCGGCGACGGTGGTTTCGAGGTTGACCGCCGTGAGGTCTGGTGCGGTCAAGAGGTCGATGACCTCGCCGAACGGATCGCGCCGGTCCAGTCCGTGGGTGAAGGAGGTGTCGCCGGCGAATCCCAGCACGATGGACGGCCGGGGCGCGCTGGTGGTCGTCGTCGTGGTGGTCGTCGTCGTGGTGGTGGGCGTGCGGGTCGTCGTGGTCAGCGCCGGGAGCGATGCCAGCGGGGTTGCCTCCCCGGCCGCAGCCGGCGCGGTCGCAACCGGGGAATGCGCGCACGCGCTTGCGACGAGGGCGGCGACGACGAACCACGAGACCAGGCGCGGCATCACGCCAGCGTACCGTCACCCGGGAGATTCGTGAGTTCGGCGCAGGGATCCGCCACCCCCATCCGCATCGTGTGTGCCTTTTTGGTTGACTGGGGTTCTCGATGAAGGAGAGGCCATGGAGCGCGAGTACGACTACGTCATCGTCGGCGCCGGTTCGGCGGGCTGCGTCCTGGCGAACCGCCTGAGTGCTGATGCAGGCGTGGCGGTCCTGCTGCTCGAAGCAGGCGGGTCACATCGCCACCTGCACAGTCACATCCCGGCGGCCTTTCCGAAGCTCTTCAAGACGAAGCGCGACTGGAACTACGTGACCCAGGCTGAACCCACGCTCAAGGGGAGAACCGTCTACATCCCCCGCGGGAAGATGCTCGGCGGGTCGAGTGCGATCAACGCCATGATCTACATCCGGGGCCGCCGCAGCGACTACGACGGCTGGGCCGCCGCAGGATGTACCGGATGGAGCTATGACGACGTGCTGCCGTACTTCCGCCGCTCAGAGCACAACGAGCGGATCCACGACGACTATCACGGCGTTGGCGGCCCACTCAACGTCGCCGACCTCACCTTGCACAACCCGATGAGCACAGCCTTCGTCGACGCGTGCGTCGAATGGGGCATGGCGCGCAACGACGACTTCAACGGCGCCAGCCAGGACGGTGCCGGTTTCTACCAGGTCACCCAGAAAAAGGCGGCGCGGTGGAGCACGGCCCAGGCGTTTCTGCGGCCGGCGCGAAAGCGGCGCAACCTGGACGTGACCACGGGTGCGCATGCGACCGAGGTGATCGTGAACGGCACCCGCGCCACCGGGGTGGCCTACGTCGTGGGCAACGAGCGCCGGATTGCCCGTGCCCGCGCAGAAGTGATCGTGTCGGCCGGGGCTATCAACTCGCCGCAGCTCCTGATGCTCTCGGGGATCGGGCCGGCGGACCATCTTCGCGAGCACGGCATCGAGCCGGTCGTCGACCTTCCGGTGGGCAAGAACCTCCAGGATCACCCCGCTGTGATGGTGGTGTACGAGAGCACGAAGGAGGTGAGTCTCGCCCACGCCGAGAAGCCGCGGGCACTGCTGGAGTACCTCGCCTTCCGCCGGGGGATGCTCAGCTCGAACATCGGCGAAGCCGGCTGCTTCGTCCACAGCCGGGAAGGACTCGAGGCAGCCGACATCCAGTTCCACTTCGGACCGGCGTACTTCGTCGAGCACGGGTTCGAGACGTTCGACGGCCACGCGTTCTCGCTCGGACCCACGCTGGTGACGGTGGCGAGCCGGGGCTCGATCGAGCTTCGCTCGGTTGATCCCTTCAGCAAGCCGCGCATTCAGGGCAACTACCTCTCGGAGCGGGTGGACGTCGCCACCATGGTCGCCGGGGTCGAGATCAGCCGCGAGATCGTCCAGCAGGAGGCGTTCGACCCGTACCGCGGCCGGGAGATCTATCCGGGGCCGGACTTCACGACGGGCGCGGAGCTCGAGGAGTACGTGCGCCAGGTGGCCGAGCTGCTGTACCACCCGGCCGGCACGTGTGCGATGGGTGCTCCGGGTGCGGCGGTCGTCGATCCCGAGCTGCGGGTCAACGGCATCGAGGCGTTGCGTGTGGTTGACGCTTCGGTTATGCCGACGATCGTCGGGGGCAACACGAACGCACCGACGATCATGATCGCCGAGCGCGCTGCCGATCTCATCAGGGGCGTCGCCTAGCAGGAAGCGGAGAAGCGCCAACGGCACTCGTTGGGCAACGTTGAGAGCCTCTTGTCAACGCGGTGTGCTGCCGTGACGAGCGCACCAAACCCTTTTCCGCACCCTGCTAGAGGCACTGCGGGTTGCGGTCGTCGGCGGCGCGTCAGCCGGCCGTCGCGGTCGCTTCCCGGTCGAGCACCTCGACCGTGCGCTGATAACGCGCCTCGGCATCCTCGGGCGTCGTGCCGACGGAGAGGACACCGATCTTCCCCCATTCGGCGATCGCACCGATCAGGTGGAACACGACCCCGACGTGCGTGGTGCTGTCGAAATGGAGGCCGCGCTCGACCACCACGTCGATCAGGTCGCGGGGAGTGAGACGCCGGTAGCTCTCCCGCTGCAGGTTGTCGGTGGCGTAGTAGAAACGCGGCTCGCCGAGGGCCGTCTCGTAGCGCCCATTCTCGGGGTGGTACGTGCCGTTGGTCAGGAACTGCAGCATGAGGTACGGGAGCGTCGTGCCTCCCTTGCGCAGGTTGATCTCGATCGCGTAGGTGCGACGGACCCCGTTCTCGACGACGCTGACGAAGTCGACGCCGTAGCGCCCTATCGCACCGTGGTCGCGCAAGACCTCGCCGACGCGTCGACCGGCGTCGTGCAGCTCGGATCGGTACACGGGGTCGGCGGGGAAGCGGCACCCGAGGAAGATCTGCCCCGTGGGGCCACCCAACACCTGGTCGTGGGTCGAGACGATCTCGATCTCACCGAGCGGATCGATCCGGCATTGCACGGACGGTGAGGTCGCATCGCTGCCGCCGACGAACGCCTCGACGACGCCGCTCATGCGCGCCAGCTTGGCTTCGAAACTCGCCCAGGTCTCGCCTTTCGCCTCGAACACCAGATCCGTCGGCAGCCGCTCGTAGATCCAGTCCTCGACCCCCGACGCCGGCGCCGCGCGCAGGTCGAAGGTCGCGTTTCCCTCGCCGGAGAAACCTTCGTCGAGCTTCACCAGGGCGCGGCTGAGCGAGCGGTTCGTCGTGACGATCTCCGCGAGGCCTTCGGCGACATCGCGGCGGGTCCTCACCCCCTCGGTCCCTTGTGGCAGAGGCACCCCGGCCGCCCGGAACACGCGCCGGCTTCCGGTCTTGGTTCCGAGCCAGGCCAAGGCGGGATCGGTTGCATACAGCGGGATGCCGAGGCGCACGGCGAGCGTGCGTTCGAGACTGGTGGAGTTGAAGCACGTGAGGTGGCTGGATTCCGGGTGACTGATCGCCGCGCGGAGGCGCTCGACGAGTCTCGGCCGGTACAGGATCTTCTCGGTCAACGGCCGCAGTGAGCCGTCGTCGCAGTTGAGGAGGGTGAGCCGGCGTCGGGCGTGGCTGGCGGGCACACCGGGGAGGAGATGCAGGTAGTAGTCGATGATCGACGGCGCCAGCGCCCGGCTGGTCACGTAGATGATGTGGGTCCGCGGCAGCCGGAGCAGCATCAACAGGCAGAGGAGCCGCTCCTCGTAGTGCTCCACCCCCTCGATCTTCTTCAACTCCGCGGCGTCCAGGCTGAGGCTGGGGATCACGACGACCGTTCGCGGTGCATTGGGGTCGGAGAACACGCGCGAGTACATGGGAGCGAGGGCGGCTTGCAGGCGGGCGAAAGCCTCCAGCTCGCTGCCCGATACCGGCTCGGGCAAGGGCGGCCCGGGTGCAAGTGGCCCCCGGCGGGCACCTGTACCCGTCGCCGGCCGGGGTTGCGTCGTTCGCGTCACGAACCACCATCGCTCGAGCTGGGGGAAACCTGTGTCTAGACCCCCAATGTACGGCCTCGCGGCCCAATCCGCGAGCGTATACCTTGGCGATCGGTGCTCGGCGCTGCTGGACTGAGCCCATGCGCGCCGTTCGTCTCGTCGCCGCCGGCACCCCGCTCGTGGCCTCCGACATCGCCGAACCCACTCCTGTGGCAGGTGAAGCACTCGTCGACGTGGCGGCCGCAGGGATCTGCCGGTCGGACGCCCACTACCGGTCGGGACGGCCGAAGGCGCCCCCCGTGCCCCGAACGCTGGGCCACGAGATCGCCGGCACGATCCGTACCGTCACCGGCTCGTCGGCCACGCCGCTGCGCCCCGGCGACCGGGTGGTCGTTCACTATCAAGTGAGTTGTGGGGCCTGCGAGCCGTGTCGTCGCGGTGTCGAACAGTTCTGTCCCGACGGGGCGATGATCGGGAACCAGCTCGACGGCGGGTTTGCGGAGGCAGTGGCGGTTCCGGTGCGCAACCTGGTGCCGGTGCCGGACGAGCTGGACCTGACGCATGCCGCCGTGCTGGCCTGCTCGGCAGCCACGGTGATGCATGCGCTCCGTCGCACCAGGATGCGGCGCGGCGATCGCGTCGCCGTCTTCGGACTCGGTGGCCTGGGAATGTCGGCCGTGCAGATTGCCCGGGCCCTGGGCGCCGACCGTGTGTTTGGGGTCGACGTCAACCCGGCGAAGCTGGAGCTCGCGGCGAGCCTGGGTGCGATTCCGGTCGACCCGGACGACCCGGTCGGTACGATCCGCGCCGCCGGCGGCGTCGACGTGAGCCTCGAGTTGGTGGGTCTTCCGGAGACGACCGTGCAGGCCATCGAAGCTCTCCGCTGGCGCGGCAGGGCGGGTCTTGTCGGACTGAGTGAGCAGCCGGCGACGATTCACCCGTACTTCGACCTGATCGGCGCTGAAGCCGAGGTCCTGGGCGTGATGGATCACCACGAGTCCGACCTGCGCGACGTGATCGATCTGGCGGCCGCAGGCGCCCTGGACCTGGAAGCGATCGTCAGCCGGACGGTGCCGCTCGACGCCGCCGCCATCAACGCCACCCTGGACGGACTGGAGAGGAACGGCGACACGGTGCGGACGGTCGTCGTGCCGGGCGCGGCGCCGTTGGGCTCGACGTAGCGCCACACTCGCGTCTAGAAAAGGTCCATGAGTGAATCGATCGTGACCATCGACCCACAGCGAGCCGGGCGTCTGCGGCTCTACAACCTCGTCATGGGGGCAGTCCACGCCGTCCAAGCGGTCGTGGTTCTGGCCATCGCCAACGACTTCGCGCTCCCGGTGACGGCGACGTTCCTCACCGACGCGCCGGGTCTCAATCCGCCTGAGCTGACGGAGCTGTTCGAGGTCCGTATCGCGTGGGGTGTGGTCGCCTTTCTCGCGCTGTCGGCTCTGGCGCATTGGACCGTGGCCGCACCGGGCGTGTTCTCGTGGTACCTGCGCAACCTGGAGCGCAGCCGCAACTACGCGCGGTGGATCGAGTACAGCCTCAGCTCGTCGGTCATGGTCGTGCTCATCGCGATGTTGCCGGGCATCACCGACGTCGCGGCGCTGCTGGCCATCTTCGGGGTGAACGCGGCGATGATCCTGTTCGGGCTGCTCGTCGAGCACTACGAGACGCCGGGTGAGGCCAGCTGGCTCGCCTACTGGTTCGGTGTGCTCACCGGTGCCGTCCCGTGGATCGCCGTCGGCATCTACATCTGGTCGCCGGGCGCCGGATCCCCACCGGCATTCGTCTATGCGATCTTCTTCACGCTCTTCGTGTTCTTCAACAGCTTTGCGGTCAACATGGTCTTGCAGTACCGCAAGGTCGGCAAGTGGGCGGACTACGTCTATGGAGAGATGGTCTACGTCCTCTTGAGCCTGACGGCGAAGTCAGCGCTGGCGTGGCAGGTGTTCGGCGGGACGCTCGCCGGCTGACGGTGACGCGCCCAGGCGCTGCGCGACCCAGTCGGCGGCGGCGTCGAGGGCCGCCTCCGTGCTCGGGTGCTCAGGAAGCACCGCCGGCCACACGTGCATCATGCCGGCTGCGAGGTGCAACCTCACGTCGAGTCCCGCCTTCTGCGCGGCGGCGACGATTCCGGTTGCATCGTCGAGGATCATCTCGCGCTCGCCCGCGAACACGAGCATCGGCGGAAGCCCGGCGAGGTCTGCATAGAGCGGTGAGGCCAGGGGATCGTGCGGGTCGTGGGCTCCGAGGTACTCGTAGTTGGGGCGCGTCGGCCCCAGGGGCAGGTAGTCGGTCGACGCGTTGCGCAGCATCGAGGCTCCCGAGTGGGTGAGATCCGCGTACGGGGAGAACAACATCGCTCCAGCCGGCAGCGGGCCACCTTCCTTGCGCACGCGCAGGAGCAGGGCGAGGGCGAGGCCACCCCCGGCGGAGTCGCCGGCAACGATGATGCGATCTGGGCTCTCACCGGCAGCCAGGAGCGCACCGTACACGGCGGCGGCGTCGTCGACGGCTGCCGGGAAGCGGTGCATCGGGGCGAGTCGGTACTCGGGGACGACGGCGCGGCAGTCGGTTGCCAGCGCCAGGCAGGCCACCCAGCGGCGATGCGATGCTGGGCTACCTCCGACGTAGCCCCCACCGTGGAAATAGAGGAGCACGGCGGCGTCGTTGCGGGCTCGGGGCAGGTGCCACTCGACCGGGAGCTGCGCCACGACAGCCGTCCGCATGTCGAGTTGGGATCGTACGCGGCGCGGCAGTGGAGGATCGATGCGCGCCTCGAGACGTGATCGCGCGACGGGATCGGCGTGATCTGCCGTCGTCATGATCACTGCGCGCAGCGCCACCACGCGGAGCTCGACGGACCAGGACCAACTCGGCGCGGCAGGACCGTGCAGCAGCCGCCGCACGATGGCTCGGAACACGGCCGACACAACACCTGCGAAGACGCGCAGCAACAGCGCGAGATCCTCCACACGCGCACGGTACCGCGCAAGGGCTCTTCGTGGGCTGTGCCGTTGGTGGTTGCGCAGGGGTCTTCCGCCCCTGGCGCGGGCGGGGCGCTGGGGGGAAGCTCGCGGATGTCGCCCCGACGGAGGTCAATGTGCGCAGCGGACGACTCATTCTCGGACTCGCCCTGATCGCGATCGGAAGCTTGTTCCTGCTCGACCAGGCCGACGCGATCGACGCCGGGGAGACCATCCGGCAGTGGTGGCCGGCTGCGCTGATCGTGCTCGGCCTCGTGCAGCTGATCGAGCGACCCCGCCACTACCTCGTGCCGTTGCTGCTGGTCGGGCTCGGTGCGATCTTCCTGCTCTTCTCGACCGAGACCGTCAAGAACGTCTCGGTGGGTGGCATCGTCGGCCCGACCTTGCTGATCGCCGTCGGCCTTGCCGTCTTGTTCGGTCGCAGCGGTATGGCGCCGGCCGGCCGGGACCACAGAGTGACGTCGGTGGTGGTGTTCTTCGGCCGCGAGCTCGCGTCGGCCTCACAAAGCTTCCGCGGGGGCACGTTGTTCACCGTGTTCGGCGGTACGGAACTCGACTTGCGCGCGGCGGCGCTGGATCCAAGAGGTGCCATCTTGGACGTGGTCAACGCGTTCGGAGGGACGAACGTGCTCGTTCCGCACGGTTGGCGAGTTTCGGTGAAGGGACTGCCGGTCTTCGGCGGATGGTCCAACAAGACCAGTCACGAGCCGCTGCCCGAGGATGCGCCCGTCCTCTCCATCGATGCGCTCGTCGCCTTCGGCGGTCTCGAGGTGTCTCACGGGAAGGACTGACTTGCCCAACCGGGATCGGGCCACGGTTACCCTCGGGTCCTTGGTCGACACGGCGGTTCGTTGGAGGAGGTGAGCGATGGGGGTGGCGTACCGCACGGGACCGGTCGACGTGCCGTTGCTGGTCGAGACGATCGGGGGCAACCTCGACCGCACAGCGCAGAGGTTCGGCGACGCCGAAGCGCTCGTCGTGCGGCATCAGGGGGTGCGGATGACCTACCGTGCCCTGGTCGAGGCCGTCGACGAACTGGCGCGGGGCCTGATGGCTGCCGGTTTGGCCGTGGGAGATCGGGTCGGCATCTGGAGCCCGAACTGCGCCGAGTGGGTCGTGCTCCAGTACGCCACGGCGAAGATCGGCGTGATCCTGGTCAACATCAATCCGGCGTACCGGACGTCCGAGGTGGAATTCGCTCTCCGCCAATCCGGCTGCCGGATCCTCGTGGCGGCCCCCGAGTACCTGACCTCGAACTACCGCGCCATGGTGGAGGAGGTCGCACCGCGTCTCCCTGATCTGGAGCGAACGGTCTTCCTCGAGTCGGCTGAGTGGAGCGATCTCTTGGCTGGAGCGGCGGCGGTTGCCTCCGATGAGCTCGCCGCGCGGCAGGCGAGCCTCTCTCCCGAGCAGGCGATCAACATCCAGTACACGAGTGGCACGACCGGGTTCCCCAAGGGCGCCACGCTGAGTCACCGCAACATCCTCAACAACGGCTTCTTCGTCGGCGAGCTGTGCGGCTACTCCGAGAGCGACCGAGTGTGCATCCCGGTGCCCTTCTATCACTGCTTTGGCATGGTGCTCGGCAACCTGGCGTGTACGACCCATGGGGCCACGATGGTGATCCCTGGACCGGGATTCGATGCCATCGGCGTGCTGGAGACGGTGCAGGAGGAGCGGTGCACGAGTCTCTATGGCGTCCCGACGATGTTCATCGCCGAACTGGGTGCCGACGGGTTCGAGGAGTACGACCTGACCTCGTTGCGAACGGGCATCATGGCCGGGTCACCGTGCCCCGTCGAGGTGATGAAGCGAGTCGTTTCCGACATGCACATGGACGAAGTCACCATCTGCTACGGGATGACGGAGACGTCACCGGTCTCCATCCAGAGCTTGCCGACCGACGATCTGGAGCGGCGAGTTTCCACCGTCGGCACGATCCACCCCCACGTCGAGGTGAAGATCATCGACCCGGAAACGGGGGCGACGGTGGAGACGGGGGAGCGAGGCGAGCTGTGCACCCGCGGCTACTCGGTGATGATGGGCTACTGGAACGACGCCGAGCGCACCGCCGAGGCCATCGACGGCGGCGGTTGGATGCACACGGGTGACCTCGCGACGATGGACGCCGCCGGGTACGTGAACATCGTCGGGCGGATCAAGGACATGATCATTCGGGGTGGCGAGAACATCTACCCCCGAGAGATCGAGGAGTACCTCTTCACCCACCCCGACATCGTCGATGCGCAGGTGGTCGGCGTTCCCGATCCGAAGTTCGGCGAGCAGGTCGTGGCATGGATCCAAGTTCGGCCGGGCGCCACGCTGACCGATGAGGACGTTCGGGACTTCTGTCGTGGTCGCATCGCCCACTACAAGGTGCCCGCCTACATCGCGTTCATCGACGAGTACCCGATGACCGTGACCGGGAAGGTCCAGAAGTTCCGGCTCCGCGACATGGCCATCGAGCGGCTCGGGCTGGAGGACGCCGCCGAAACGGCGTAGCGCGCAGCGACTGCTCCGCCGTCCAGAACCGGTGTTTCGTCGCGGCTCGCCCGAGATTCAGCCGGTGGACCCGACCGCGTTGCCGACGAGGTCGGCGCCCGTTGTGTCGAATGCAACGCACATGACCGCCTGGTCGCCGTTGCGCCACGACTCGGCGGAGGGATACAGGTACGCGACATCCAACTCCGAGAGCTGGTAATCGCGCCCCTCGAGTGTCTCGAATTGACTGAGACATCCTTCGACGGCGATCTTGCGGGTCGTCCACGTCCCGGGGTACTCCTCCCCGGTCACCTGGAACTCGTGATACACCTCGTATTCGTGCGGAAGGTCGCACGGAACCCGCACAATCTCGGAGATGCTCGCCTCGAGGTACCCGTTGAAGCAATCGCCAACGGCGACGTCGGCGTTCTCGATCGATCCACTGACGGGCGCGATGCCTTGGGGCGCCGCCGGCACCTTGACGACCAGGCTCGGGTCATCGGCGTTGGTGATGCGGATCGTGACGGACGCCGACACGGGCTCCCTGATTCTCGTTGGCCAGTCGAGGAACTGGGAGGCCTCGTCCGGTGAGAGGACGAACGTGCCGGTCATCTGCACCGGCCATCGTCCCGGGTCGGCCAACCACACGGTGAGCTGATCGAACTCGAATCCTGCAATGGTGAAGTCGCCGAAGAAAACCGGCACTCCGGCCGGCTCGACCCGCCGCGTCGGGAGGTCGTCGAGAACCTCGTCCTGGGCCCCGATGGGCAGGATCGGCGTGTAGTCGGCCCAGAAGCTGGGTGCGGCAGGGCAAAGCTCGATCGCCAGGTGATAGTTCGAGTTGGACACCGTTGTCGCTCCGAACCCGTCGCCCAAGTCGATCCACTGGCGGTCGGGTGTGGCGATCGCCGTCAGGGTCACGGGTAGCCCGAGGTAGTTCACGACGGTCTCACAGCGATAGACCGCCGTGGTGTAGGTGCCGGAAGACGCAAACCGGATGTGACCGATGTCGCCAACGGTCATGGTGACCTCGGTGCTGCCGGAGAACGACGTCAGCTCGGCGACGGGCGACCCCGGCTCCCCGCCGAACCAGAGGGCGCTTGCCGCAACCAGGAACGCGTCGAGGGCGGTCGCGGCGTCGCTCGTGCCGAGGGTTCCCTCGGCTTCCTCGAGGACGCGTGTGAGGTCCTCCTGGGGGATCTTGCTGGTCGACACGCCGCAACCCGACGGCGTGAACACGAGCACGGTGCCCTTGACGATCCTCGCAACGTCGTCGGCGAGGTCGACGGCGGACACCGTCTCGTCACCGAGCACGATGACTTTGAGGTCCAGCCGCCTGGCCATGGTGCCTTCGACGAGCGTGCGGAGGCGGTCCACGTCGGCATCGGCCCCGGGTCCCACGAACACCCTTGCCGAGAGACCTGCGACGATCCTCGCGGGGGTGACGGCATGTCGACCAGTCGTCGACGACGGTGCCGTGGACTCGGGACTCGTCGTCTCTCCTTGGGCGGTCGTGGCGAGGCCGGCCGTGCTCCGGGTCGGGGGCTCGGTGGTTCCGGTGCTGATGAGAGGTGCGCCACCGCACGACGAGCCAGCCAACACGGCGGCGGCCAGAATCGCAGTGAGCCGCCTCATCTCCCCCTCCCTTGGCGATCGTCGATGTGGGTCGTGGCGTCGGTTCGGCGGCGCAACTAGATCCATGCTGGAGAATTCGACGGCCGCGCGCCAGGGCCACTCGTCCCCAGTCCGGCGGCCATTGCGCGCGCGGCGCGATCAGCGCGGCCGCTGCTCTGGACGCGACCGAAAGGAAGGGCCGGCTCAGGCCACCTCGAACAGGCCGGCAGCGCCCATGCCACCCCCGACGCACATGGTGACGATGCCGTAGCGGCCGCCGGTGCGCGCGAGGTGGCGGAGGAGCTGCCCGACCATCCGGGCGCCCGTCATACCGTACGGGTGGCCGATCGAGATCGAGCCGCCCATCGGATTGAACTTCTCGTCCGGAATCTCGAGCACGCGCTGGCAGTAGAGAACTTGCGACGCAAAGGCCTCGTTCAACTCGACGATGTCGATGTCGTCCAGGGTCAAGCCGGTCTTGGCGAGCAGCTTCGGTACCGCTTTGACCGGGCCGATACCCATCTCGTCCGGGTCGACGCCACCCGTGGCGAAGCCTCGGAAGTAGCCCATCGGTTCGATCCCGAGCTCCTCGGCACGATCTGCCGACATGACTACGTTGGCGGAGGCGCCGTCGGCGAACTGCGAGGCGTTGCCGGCCGTGACGCTCCCGTCTTCGGGATCGAACACCGGCGTGAGCGACGCGAGGCCCTCCAGCGTCGTGGTGGGGCGGTTGCATTCGTCGCGGTCCATGACGTACCCGCGTTCGATCTCGAAAGAGCCGTCCTTCTGCTTGACCGCCCGATCGACCTTGATGGGTGCGATGTCTTCTGCGTACCAGCCCTGCTCTTGGGCGTGTGCAACCCGCTGCTGCGACATCAATGCGTAGGCATCCTGGTCCTCACGGGAGATGCCGTACCGCTTGGCGACGACCTCGGCGGTCTCCCCCATGCTGAGGTAGATGCCCGGCCACCGCTCGGTGAGCGGCTGGTTGTAGAGATCGCTGCTGCGGAAATTCTCGTTCTGCACCATGGTGATCGATTCGACACCGGCGCCGATGATGGCGTCGACCTCGCCGACCATCACGCGGTGGGCGGCCATGGCGACGGTATTGAGACCCGACGAGCAGAAACGATTGACGGTCGCGCCCGGCACCGAAGAGGGAAGCCCGGCGCGCAGTGCAGCGATGCGCCCGACGTTCTGCCCGGAGGGCCCTTCGGGGAGTCCGCAGCCCATCAGGACGCCTTCGACCTCGTCGTCGGCGAGATGGGGAACGTCGTCCAATGCGGCGCGGATGGCGTGGGCAGCGAGATCGTCAGGCCTGGTCAGGTTGAAGGAGCCGCGATAGCCCTTGGCGAGACCGGTTCGCTTGCTGGCGACGACGACGGCTTCCTTCATGGCGTTGCTCCTCGGCTCGGTGACGACGATCAGCCTACCGGCGGCCGGTTTCGTGGCCGGTGCACTTGGCGTAACGCACCGGAGGGCGCTTGGCTTCCCGTATGCGCTTCCTGAGACACGTCATCGACGCCACGCTCGAGGCCACCGTCGTGCCGAGTTTCAGCCGATGGGGCTACGGCATCCGGCGCAGCATCCACGGCTGGAAGCCGCTCTCGACGGACCTCACCGGCAGAACCATCGTCATCACGGGAGGCACATCGGGAATTGGGCTCGCCGCGGCGGCGAACCTGGCTGCGATGGGTGCCGCCGTCACGGTGACCGGACGCAACACGGACCGTGGGGACGCAGCGGTGGACCACATCAGGACACGAGTCCGGGATGCTCGCGTTGGCTTCGCCCCGGTCGACATGGGCGACTTCGACGCAGTAGGAAGATTTGCCGCGGAGTTCGCGGCCGCCAACCCGAGACTCGACGCACTCGTCCACAATGCCGGTGCCCTGTTGCGCGATCGGCAGGAGACGGCGGCCGGGGTTGAAATGACGCTCGCCGTGCACCTTCTCGGTCCGTACGTGCTGACGCGCAGTCTCCAGCAACTGCTCGCGGCGAGCGCTCCCTCCCGCGTGATCTGGATGTCGTCCGGAGGGATGTACGCGGTCAAGCTGGTGCTCGACGAGCTGGAGACCCGTGCCGGGGGCTACGACGGGCGCGCTGCGTACGCCCGCGTGAAACGAGCCCAGGTGGAACTGGTCCCGCAACTCGCCGCCGATCTCGCACCGGCAGGGATCGCAGTCCACGCGCTCCACCCCGGCTGGGTGGCGACCCCCGGAGTCGATGCCGGCATACCGTTGTTCGGCAAGGTGATGGGGCCCATGCTGCGCACGCCGGACGAGGGCGCCGACACTCTGGTGTGGCTCGCCTCGGGCGAAGCCGACGACAACGCGAGCGGGAGCTTCTGGCACGACCGTAGGGTGAGGAGCACAACGAAGCTGCCCGGCACGCGCACCGCGGACCGCGAGCGCCGCGGTCTCATTCCGTGGATCGAAGCCCGCATCGCGGCAGCCGCAGCAGACTGACGACGTCGAGAGGACGAGGCACGATGGGAGACGGAGAGACCCTGGAGGAGTTCAAGAACTCCTTCGCCTACGGGCATCGCAACGACCTCAGCTTCAAATTCCTCAAGCGCTTGACACCCGAGGAGGCGGGCGAGTTCTTCCGCGCGATGCTCGAGGAGATCGGGGCGAGCTTCGATCACGGCGACGTGGGGAAAATCCACGAGTTGGTCTACGACTGGCAGGTCCGCGGCTATGCACCCGATCCGGAGGTGCCGTCCCAATGGCACTACGACGATGCACCGTTCACGCCACCGGCGAAGCCCTTGGGGGAGAGCAAGCTCGGTCTGCTGACCAGCTCCGGCCACTTCGTCGCGGGAGATGACCCGAAGCCTTTCGGCGTGGAGGACATGACCCAGGGGGAAGCGATCGACCGGATCGGTGAGTTCCTGAGAGCCGTGCCCGAGCTGTCGGCGATTGACGCCGATGTCGATGCCGAGAGGCTGCGCGTGCGGCACGGTGGATACGACATCCGCAGCGTCGCTGCCGACCACAACGTCGCGCTTCCTCGGGACGCCCTCGTCGAGGCGCGCGACGCAGGCAGGATCGGCGCACTCACCGATGCGTTCTACTCCTTCGTTGGGGCGACGTCGCAGGGACGCCTCCGCCGGGTTGCAGTTCCGAGCTGGATCGAACGTCTCCAGACGACAGGGACCGACGTCCTGCTGCTGGTTCCGGTCTGACCCGTGTGCCACGTGTCGGTCGGGCACGTCGCACGCATGGTCGAGGCGGCCGGCATCCCCACCGTGTGTGTCTTCGTGCGGGCGTTTCGCCACGTCGCCGAGAACATGGCGCTGGCGCGCACCGTGATCACTCGCCATCCGATGGGACGCCCCTTCGGCGCACCCGGTGACCACGAACGCCACCGCCGCGTCGTTGCGGCCGCGCTCGACCTCCTCGAGACCGCCCGCGCACCGAGAACCCTCGTCGAGCTTCCGGAACCGTTCTCGCCCGGAGCCGTCGGATGAGGCAGTACTAGCGTCGCAGCATCGGACTGGAAGGAGCGCGATGAAACTCGGGTTGATGACGGGGTACTGGGGGTCCGGACCACCGCTCGGCGTGCCCGAGAGCATCCTGGCCGCCGAAGAGCTCGGCTTCGACTCGGTGTGGACCGCCGAGGCGTACGGCAGCGACGCGC
>JBFFFX010000021.1:0-14843 GCA_041557775.1 Acidimicrobiia bacterium
CACGGAGATCGACGGCCGGATGCGCAACGGCACCTCATTGCTCGGTCTCGCTGGACGGCTCCATCCGACGCCGGCCGTGGGCGGGACCCCGCGGGAGACCTCTGCGGCGTTCATCGAGAAGGTCGAAGGGATGGACCGCGGCTGGTACTCCGGGGGGATTGGGTGGATGAGTCCGTCCGGCGACGGTGACGTCGCCATCGCGCTCCGGTGCGGTCTCATGTCCGGTGGGGTGGCGCGCCTGTATGCCGGGAACGGGATCGTCGCCGACTCCGAGCCGGAGGACGAGCTGCTGGAGACGCGCTGGAAGCTGCGCCCGCTCTTCAACCTGCTCACCGCGTCCTAGGTCGCGTGCGCCGCCCGGGATCGCCGGTTGCGGACCACCCAGATGATCGCACCGACGGCGAGCACCGCCGCCCCGGCGATGACCGAGGCGACAGGCAACGACAGCGCCAGCGCTGCGCACCCGGCGACGCCAAGGACTTGGAGCCAGCGCGGCCAGCGACGATGTTCCGCCGGCTGCGTGAGAGCGGACGCGTTGGCGATGCCGTAGTAGGTGAGCACGGCAAAGGAACTGAACCCGATCGCTCCACGAAGATCGGCGAGCGCGGCGACGCCGGCAACGATGAGCCCGATGACGAGCTCCGCTCGGTACGGCGTGCCATACCGAGAATGGACGGCATGCAGCCAGCGCGGCAGTTCCCCGTTGCGAGCCATCGCAAAGCTGGTGCGGCTGACGCCGGCGAGCAGCGAGAGCAGCACGCCGAGTGCCGCAACCGCACCGCCCACTCGTACGAGTGTGGTGATCTCGCTGCGTCCCGCGGCGGCCGCAGCATCCGCCAGCGGGGCCGACGACGCGGCCAGCTCCTCGGGTCCCACCGCGATCAGCGCCGAGACGGCCACGACGGCGTACACGGCGAGAACGATGCCCAGGGCGAGCGGGATCGCCTTCGGGATCGTGCGGGCAGGATCCACCACCTCCTCGCCGAGGGTGGCGATGCGGGCATACCCGGCGAACGCGAAGAAGAGCAGTCCGGCGGCCTCGAGGATGCCCCGAGGCCCGGCGTCGCCGATCCTGCCGAGGTGATCGACGGTGGCGGTGTCTGCCGACAGCGCCGCCACGACCGCGACCGCCAGCGCAGCGAGGACGACCGTCACGATCACCTTGGTGAGGTTGGCGGTCTTCCGCACGCCGACGTAGTTCACCGCCGTCATCACGACCACGGCGCCGACACCGGCGAGCCGCGCCTGGTCCGGGAGGAGGTAGGCGCCGACGGTCAGTGCCATGGCAGTGAGGCTCGCCGACTTGCCGACGATGAAGCTCCAGCCCGCCAGGTAGCCCCAGAACGGGCCGAGCCGCTCCCGGCCGTAGACGTAGGTCCCTCCGGCTTCGGGGTAGACGGCGGCGAGTTGCGCAGACGACGTGGCGTTGGCGTAGGCCACCACGGCTGCGATTGCGAGCCCGACGAGGAGCCCCGATCCCGCTGCCTTGGCTGCCGGGCCGATCGCGGCGAAGACGCCCGCGCCGATCATCGCCCCGAGCCCGACCACGACGGAGTCGGCCAGGCCGAGACGGCGGGCGAGGCGCTGGGGTTCTTCCCGCGGGGCCGCAGCGCCCATCACGAAGCAAGCTCCGGGCGCGGGGGGCTCAGTGCGTCACGAACGGCGGACACGATCCGACGGCGGAGCGGTGCGATCTCGGCCCGGGACGTCCGCAGCTCGAGGAGTTGCGGTCCCTGGTTGCCGGCGATGGCCTGGTGCAGCTCCTCGGCGGATCCGAGGCGGCGGGCGGCGAGACCGAAGGCGCCGGCCACGGCCACGAAGTCGGTGCCGTGCGGTGTACCGAATGTGCGCTCGAACACGGCCGGGTCGACGTGTCCCGGGTCGGCCTGGGGGAGCAGGTGGAAGATGCCGCCTCCGTCGTTGTGAACCACGACGACCGTGAGCGGCAGGTCGAGCCGGGCTGCGGTCGCCAGTGCACCGACGTCGTGCAGCGCGGCGACGTCGCCGACGAGCGCGATCGCCGGCCGGCCCGACGCGGCGATGCCGAGTGCGGTGGACAGCGAGCCGTCGATGCCGTTGGCGCCGCGGTTGGCGAAGATGTCGACGCCGGATGCCGCACGAGCCGCAAACGCATCGACGTCGCGAATCGGCATCGAAGAGCCTGCGAAGAGGGCCGAGCCGTCAGGGGCCGCGGCCACTACGGTGCGGGCGATCTGCGGTTCATTGGGAAAAGGCACGGTGCGCAGGGATTTGGCGACGGCCGCCGTCGCGTCGTGATCCCATTGCGCCCAGCGCACCACCCAGTCCTGAGGTCCGGGGGCCGGCTCGCCCAATGCGGCCGCGGTCAGGGCCGGGTCGCTGCGGACGATCATGCTCGCCGAGGCGAGCGGGTCGCGGTGGGCGCCGGCGTCGATGAGAATCTGTGGCGTCTCCGGATGGTCCTCGAGCCACCGCCACACGGGCTTCGAGGTCGGCAGCGCGCCCCAGCGCACGACGACGGCCGGCGGGTCGACGTCCAGCGCACCGGCGGCGGCGAGCAGGTCGCCGCTCGAGAGCACCGTTGCTGTCGGCGAACCGCTCCGCAGACCGGACTGGGGATCGGCGACCACCACGGCGTTCACGGCGGCGGCGAGCCGGTCGATCTCCTCGGCGGCGCCGGTTGGCACCAATCCGGCCACGAAGAGCGTGCGGCGCCCAGCGATCAGGTCGCCCACTTGCCCGATCGTCGCCGAGTCGGGCGCGGCGGCGCCGGTTGCGACCACCGGCGGCGTGGCCGGCACCGTCATCGATGGCATGGCGTCGAGCAGGGGCTCGCGAAATGCGAGATTGAGATGTACCGGCCCCGCCGGCGGCTCCATCGCCGTCCCCCAGGCGTGGGCGGCGAGATGTGGGGCGTGGGCTACCTCCGCCGGGCCCGGAGGGGCGCCGTGGTGGAACCACTTGACGGCGTCCCCATACAGTTTGATCTGGTCGATGGTTTGGGGTGCGCCTACGTCGCGAAGCTCCGGCGGACGGTCGGCGGTGAGTACCAGGAGCGGCACCCGGCTCAGCGCGGCTTCGACGACGGCCGGGTGGTACTCGGCAGCGGCCGTTCCTGAGGTGGACACGATGGCCACGGCCCGTCCGCTGGCCCTGGCGAGGCCGAGGGCGAAGAATCCGGCGCTGCGCTCGTCGTGGTGGATCCAGTCGCGGAGGCCGTCGTGGGCGGCGAACGCCAACGTCAAGGGCGTGTTCCGCGACCCGGGGGAGAGGCACACGTCGGTCACGCCGAGGCGGCTCAGCGCATCGGCCAGAGCGGCGGCGAAGGGAACGTTGGCGGAGAATCGCACCGAGCGAGATTACCGACACGCAGAGCCGGAGGGCGCCGCCGGCCGAATTCGTCCAGCGTCGAGCGCGGCGTGGCGGCGCCCGCTCCCTCGGTTCTCGGTAGCCTCGGCGGGTGGAGGCGCTCGTCTATGGGGCCATGAACCCCGACCTCGTTCACGTCGTCGACCGGGTGCCGAGTCCGGGCGACGACCTGCGATCACGGAGCTGGAGCCTCACGTGGGGCGGCAAGGCGGCCAATGCCGCCGTCGCACTCGCCCACTGGGGTGTCACGACCCGGCTGCTCGGGCTCGTGATCGGCGCCGACGCGCTCGGCGACGTGCTGCTGGACACATTGGACCGCCCCCGATTGGACCGGTCGTGGATCGAGCGCGATGCAGCCGAATCCACCCGCCATTGCGTGATCCTGGTCACCCCCGACGGTGATCGCACGATCGTGTGCGCGGGATACGAAGGGGCGCGGTGGCAGGACGTTCCTGGGGCAGCCTGGTCGCACAGCGCTGTGGTGCTGGTCGACGGATTCGGCGGCGCCGCCGCGGCCCGCGTGGTGGCCGAGGCCCAGGGGCGCGGCGTTCCGGTCGTTTGGCTCGATGCGCCCACCACGACGGTGGGGCCAGCAGTGGTCGTGTGGTCCCGTCACGAGCATTCGGTCGCCGAGGCGGAAGCGCTGGCCGGGCGCGGGGTCGATGTCGTTCTCACCGCGGGTGCCGCTCCAGTGACGGCTTGGTGGGGCGGCGCCCGGTTGGTCGCCGAGCCGCCCGTGGTCACCGCTCGCGATGCCACTGGAGCCGGAGACATCTTCGCCGCGGCGGTTGCCTTCGGCATCGTCTCGGGGTGGCCTGCCGATCGGATCCTTCGCCACGCCGCCGCGGCCGGCGCGTCGAGCGCGGCGGCCGAGCGGAGCGATCCACCGACGCTCGCAGGCATCGCCGCACTACTGGATGGCTGACACCGCCTCCGCCAGTCGCGTGTAGTCCTCGAGGCTGTTGTATGCCTGCGCCGAGATGCGCAGCCACGGCCGTTGGTAACCCGGGAGCGAGGTGATCGGCACCTCGAAGCCGAGCTCGGCCAGCCGGCTGCGCATGGCATCGGCATCACCCGGAGGCAGCGGCACGACGGCCATCGATCCGAGCATGTCGTCGGGGACCGGGGCCGCCGTCCGGAGTGCGGCGAGCAGCTGGTCCCGTCCGGTGAGCGCCAGCTCGTGGTTGCGGCGACGCAGCTCGGCCCAGCCGCCGGGAAACAGGCCTCCCAGCAGATCGATCGCCGTGGGGACGGCGAGGTATGCGGTGGGATCGTCGGTGCCCACCCAGTCGAAGTCGGCGTGGAATTGGGACCGGCCCGGGGGAGGTCCGGAGCGACCCCATCCCACCACGAGCGGCACCAATTCGGCGGCGTCCGGGTTGCGGACCCACAGGAAGCCGGCGGCCTTGGGCGCACACATCCACTTGTGGCAATTGCCGGTGTAGTAGTCGGCGCCGATGGCGGTCACGTCGAGATCGAGCATGCCGGGGGCGTGGGCGCCGTCGACGAGCACGGGCACGCCGCGGGCGCCCAGCTCGGCCACGATGCGGCCAATCGGGAACACGATGGCCGTCGGACTCGTCACGTGGTCGACGACCGCGAGGCGAGTGCGTGCCGTTACCACGCCGGTGATCGCCGCCACCACCTCGTCGGGCGAGCGCACCGGCATGCCCACCCGGGCAACCACGGTCGACGCACCGGCGCGGTCCGCGACGTAGCGCACCGCATTCACCGCGGCGCCGTAGCCGTGGTCGGTCACGAGCAGCTCGTCTCCCGCGCGGAGGCGCAGCGACCGCAGCACCGCATTGACGCCCGTGGAGGCATTGCGGACGAAGGCGAGCCGCTCCGGGCGGGCGCCGATGAATTCGGCCAGCCGGGTGCGGGCGTGGTCGAGGTGCGCCATGCCGGTGCGATCGAAGAACCGCACGGGATTGACCTCGATCTCCTGCCGCCAGGCCGTCTGTGCCTCCAGCACGGCGCGCGGCGTTGCGCCAAACGATCCGTGGTTGAGGTGGGCGACGTCGGGGTCCAGATCCCAGAGGTTCGCTGCCGGAGGTCGCGTCACAGGACGGCACCGACGGCGAACAGCACGCCGACGACGAGCTGGAGGCGGGCGGTGCCCTTGAGTGCGGCGATGAGGGGCGGACCCTCGACGTGGGAGCCGACGGCGCGCACCAGTGGGACTGCCAGCGGGACGGCCACCAGGACGAGCGTGGTCCACGGCGGGACGATGCCGCCGGCGGCGGCGGCGACAGTCACTGCAAACGCCGCGGCGACGGCGACGGCGAAGAGGGTCTCCGTCCGTGCCCTGCCCAGCATCACGGCGAGGGTTCGCTTCCCGGCGGCGGCGTCGGTGTCGATGTCGCGAATGTTGTTGGCGACCAGGATGGCAGTGGCGAGGAGTCCCATCACGACCCCGCCGATCCAGGCGTCGACCGGGGCAGAGCGGTCGAACACGTACCTCGTGCCGACCGTCGCGACCAGCCCGAAGAACACGAAGACGAAGACCTCGCCGAGGCCGCGATAGCCGTAGGGCACCGGGCCGCCCGTGTAGCCCAGCGCAGCGATGATCGACACGACGCCGATGACGATGATCACCGGCCCGGCGATCGCCGCCAGGAAGAGACCGAGCAGTGCGGCCACGCCGAAGACGACGACGATGCCGATCTTCATCGCTCGCGGCGTGACCAACCCCGAGGCGACGGCGCGTTGCGGCCCGATGCGCGGTCCGCTGTCGGTGCCGCGGATTCCGTCCGAGTAGTCGTTCGCGTAGTTGACGCCGATCTGGATCAGGATGGCGGCGGCGAGGGTGGCGATGAAGGCGTCGGCCCGGAAGGCTCCGCCATCGATGGCGAGTGCGGTTCCGACGAGGACGGGCGCCACTGCCGCCCACAGCGTCGGGGGGCGTGCGGCGAGGATCCACGGCCGCACCCGGTTCAGTAGTGCCACGGGGACTTCGAGTAGTCCTGCTTGCGCTTCTCGAGGAAGGCGTCCCGGCCCTCCTGGGCCTCGTCGGTTCCGTAGGCGAGACGGGTCGCCTCCCCGGCGAAGAGCTGCTGGCCGACGATGCCCTCGTCCGGCAGGTTGAACGCGTATTTGAGCATCCGCTGCGCCGTCGGGCTCTTGGACACGATCTCTTCCGCCCACTCCAACGCCACCCGCTCCAGGTCCGCGTGGGGGACGACGGCGTTCACCATGCCCATCTCGTGGGCGTCCCGGGCGCTGTAGTCGAGACCGAGGAAGAAGATCTCGCGGGCTCGCTTCTGGCCGACTTGGCGGGCGAGCAGGGCGGAGCCGTAGCCTCCGTCGAAGCTGGCGACGTCGGCGTCGGTCTGCTTGAAGATCGCATGTTCCTCGCTGGCGAGCGTCAGATCGCACACGACGTGCAGGCTGTGCCCACCGCCGACCGCCCATCCCGGCACGACGGCGATGACGACCTTGGGCATGTGGCGGATGAGCCGCTGCACCTCGAGGATGTGCAGTCGGCCGACGCGTCCCGGATCGATGTCGA
This sequence comes from Acidimicrobiia bacterium, assembly GCA_041557775.1. GTDB lineage: Bacteria > Actinomycetota > Acidimicrobiia > Spongiisociales > UBA5794 > DATHZQ01. The sequence continues at coordinate 6,860 of JBFFFX010000021.1, forward strand.
GCCCGTCGGCATACTTGTAGCCGTCGGCGCCGCGGATGCGCTGGTCGCCGCCGGAGCAGAAGGCCCAGCCGCCGTCCTTGGGTGAGGGGCCATTGCCGGTGAGCAGGATGCAGCCGACGTCGGTCGTCATCCGGGCGTGGTCGAGGGCGGTGTACAGCTCATCGACCGTCTGGGGCCGGAACGCGTTGCGCACCTCGGGGCGGTTGAACGCGATGCGAACCGCACCCACGTCGACGGCGCGGTGGTAGGTGATGTCGGTGAAGTCGAAGCCGGCGACCGGCTTCCATGCGGAGGTGTCGAAGATCTCTGAGACCATGCTGGCGGGATACTGTAGTGATGCCCATGCACCTTCCCTCGACCACCGACTGGCTGCGCAGGTCGGCCGAGCGCACGTCGGCCGCGCCTGCGCTCGTGGCCGGGGGTGTCACGCACACCTACGCGGACCTCGACGGGCGCGTCGCTCGTGCTGTCCGGAGCCTCGTCGACCGCGGGATCGGGCCCGGCGACCGCGTCGGCGTCGACGCCCGCCGCACCGTCGACACGGTGGTGCTGCTCTGGGCGATCTGGCGGCTCGGCGCCGTCGCCGTGGTGCTCGGTCCCCGGCCGGACGATGCCGCGGGTTGGGACGACGCCCGCACCCGGTGGGGTCTCGTCGATGTGCTGTCCCGGCTCGATTCGGCCGACCGCGCTGCCGGCGTCCCCGGCGAGCCGCCGGATGGCGGCGCCCAGCACACGTGGGTGCCGACCTCCGGATCGACGGGCCGGCCGCGCGCGGTGGTGCTCACCCACGGCAACATCGCCGCCGCCGTCGATGCGTCGCAGCGACGACTCGGCAACACCGCGGCCGACCGCTGGCTGCTCACGCTGCCGCTGTTCCACGTGGGCGGTCTCTCGATCCTGTGGCGGTCGGCAGCCGCCGGGGGCGCCGTCGTCCTGCACGAGCGCTTCGATGCCGCCCGCACCGCGGCGGCGTTCTGCGACGGGGAGGTCACGGTGGCGAGCCTGGTGCCGACGATGCTGCACCGGATCCTCGACGTCGCCGAGGGGACGTTCGCTCCGATGCGTGCGGTCCTGCTCGGCGGCGCTCCTGCCGGAGACGACGACATCGTCCGAGCGCTCGATGCCGGACTGCCCATCCTGACCACCTACGGCCTGTCCGAGGCGTGCTCCCAGGTGGCGACGGTGCGCCCGGGGAGAATGTGGGAGGCGCTCGGCACGGCTGGGCCGCCGCTCGACGGCGTGACCGTGGTCATCGCGGATCCCGATGCGGCCGGGGTGGGACGCATCACGATCGATGGGCCCACCGTGTCGCCCGGGTATGCCGGAGAGCCGGCGCGGGTCGGGCCGCTGCGCACCGGCGATCTCGGCCGGATCGATGACGCCGGCAGGCTCGTTGTCATCGGCCGCGCCGACGGGGTGGTCATCACCGGCGGCGAGAACGTCGTGCCGGCGACCGTCGAGCGGGTGCTCGAGACCCATCCGGCCATCCGCCGCAGCGTCGTTCATGGCGTGGCCGACCCCGAGTGGGGAGAGATCGTGGCTGCGATCGTCGAGACGGCTCGGCCGGTGGCGACCGCCGACCTCGATGCGTTCTGCCGCGAGCATCTCCGACCCGCAGAGCGTCCTCGCCGGTGGCGTGTCGTGGCGGCGATGCCCCTGCTGCCGAACGGCAAGGTCGATCGCGCTGCGCTGATCGCGGAGTGAGCCTGACGGGACGGGCGCCGCCGACTGATAACGTCGCGGCATGGACCTCCAACTCAGTGGCAAGCGGGCACTGGTGGCGGCAGCGTCATCGGGCCTGGGGTATGCGATCGCTCGCGGCCTGGCCGCACAAGGCTGCGTCGTCGCCATGGGCAGCCGGGATCTGGAGCGGATCGAGGACGCCGCCCGGCGTATTCGCAGCGACGTCGAGGATGCCGCCGTCTTCCCGGCGGTGTGCGACGTCGCCGACGAAGCTTCGATTCGCGGCTGGATCGAGGAGGCGGCCGGGGCGATGGGCGGCATCGACCTCGTCGTACCCAACGCCGGCGGGCCTCCGCCGGGCACGTTCGCCGATCTCTCGGGAGACGACTGGGAGGCCGGCTACCGGCTGACCCTGGCGTCGGCGGTCTCGTTTGCCAGGTACGTCAAGCCGCACTTGGGGCCGGGTTCGGCCGTGCTGTTCATGACCTCGGCGTCGGTGAAGGAGCCCATCGCCAACCTCGTGCTCTCCAACGTGTACCGCGCCGGTGTCGCCGCGCTCGCCAAGACGCTGGCGCTCGAGTGGGGTGCCGAAGGGATCCGGGTGAACCATCTGATCCCCGGTCGGATCGCCACCGAGCGCCTGATCCAGCTCGACACCGACACGGCGGCCCGCCGCGGCCAACCGGTCGCTGATGTGCAGCACGCCATCCACGCGACGATTCCGCTCGGGCGCTACGGCGATCCGGCGGAGTACGCCAACGCGGCGGTGTTCCTGCTGTCCGGGGCGGCGGCCTATGTCACCGGCGCCACGCTGCAGGTCGACGGCGGGCTGATCCACGCCGTCATGTGATCAGCCGCCGGTCTCGAGCCCCAGCTTCCGAAGGAATGCGGCGCTGCTCGGCTCGCGGCCGAGGAATGCGCGCAGGTGGTCCATCGCGTCACGGGAGCCGCCGGTGGAGAGCACCTCGTTGCGGTAGCGGGCGCCGACGGTGGGGCTGACGATCCCTTCGTCCTCGAAGACGGAGAACATGTCGTCTCCGTACACCCGCGCCCACAGGTACCCGTAGTAGCCGGCGTCGTAGCCGCCCATGAGGTGACCGAAGCTGGCGGGGAAGAACGTTCCCTCGTGGAACGGAACGAGCGTGTACTCGAAGGCGGTGCGGTAGACCTCCTGCAGGTCCACCTCGTCGGCGACCGCGTGCATCCCGAGGTCGAGCTTGCCGAGGAACACCTGGCGCATCGTGAACAGGCCCTCGTTGAGGTCGCGGGCGGCCACCAGGTTGGCGACCAGGTCGGCAGGGATCGGCTCCCCGGTGACGTGGTGGCGGGCGAAGCGTTGCAGCACCTCCGGCTCCCACATCCAATTCTCCATGATCTGGGACGGTGCCTCGACGAAGTCCCACTCCGTGTCGAATCCCGAGAACCGCGTCTCCTTCACGGCGGAGAGACAGAAGTGGAGGATGTGGCCGAACTCGTGGAAAAGGGTCAGCGCCTCGTCGTGCTTGAGCAGCGACGGCGCATCTTCCGTCGGCTTCGTGAAGTTGGCGACGATCGCGGCCACGGGCGTTGTCCACGATCCGTCCGGCCGCTGTCGCCCGTACACGATCGGGAAGGCGGCGGCGTGTCCGAACTTGCCATCTCGAGGAAACAGGTCGGCGTAGAAGTAGGCGACCGGGGTGTCGTCGCCGCGGTTGCGGATCTCGTAGAGCAGCACGTCGGGATGCCACGCGGCAGTGTCCGTGACGCGGCTGTAGTCGAGTCCGAAGACGTCGCCGGTGAGGTCGAACATGCCCTCGATGGTCTGTTCCAGAGGGAAGTACGCCGCGACCTCGTCCTGATCGATGCCGTAGTCCCGCTTCCGCTGGAGGTTGTCGAGGAAGGTCGTGTCCCACGGTTCCACCCGGGAGTCGTACTCGGCGGCGGCGAGCGCGGTCCAGGCGGCGAGCTCGTCTTCGGCGCGGCTCGTGAGGCCGGGCACGACGGAGTCGTAGAACTCGGCCACCCGGGAGGGCGCCTCGGCCATCTTGACCTCCATCGCGTGGTCCGCCCAGGTCGGGCTACCGAGGAGGTGGGCGATCTCGCGCCGAATGCGGACGGCTTCCTCGAGCAGCGGCTGGTTCTCCTCCGCGGCGCGGTTCCAGAACTTGTGTTGGAGCCTCCGGCGCAAGTCGCGATCCGTCGCTTGCTGCATGAACGGCATGTAGTCGGGATAGTCGAGGGAGACCCGGTAGTGGTCGTCGCCGACCTTCTCGAGCCGGGCGATGTAGTCGGCGGAGGTGCCGGCGAGCTGGTCGCGGGTGACCTCGATTCCGTCGTCGAACTCGTCGAGGTTCCTCCCGAACTCGACCTCGAGCTCCACCAGCCGGCGGCGCAGCTCCTGGAGCCGGTCTCGGGCGTCGTCGGCGAGCTCGTGGCCGGCCCGCCGGAAATCGCGCACGACGAAGTCGAGCATGCGGCGGCGGGTGCCGGTCAACGACGCCGCTTCTTCGGAGCCGGCGAACCGTGCCACCGCCTCATAGAGATCGCGGCGAAACACGAGATCGGTGCCCCACTTGGTGAGCTGCTCTTCGGCGGCGATGGCAGCGTCCCGCACGGCGGCGTCGGGATGGACGCGCGCCATGAAGGCGCCCTTGCCGTAGGCGTCGCTGGTGATGGCGGCGATGTCGTCGAGGGGTGCGATCGTCGCCGCGTAGCTCGCGGCGTCGGCGGTCACGATCGAGTCGACGAGGGCGTCGGCGGCGGCGAGGGCGTCGGTGGTGACGCCTGCAACCGAGTCGGCGGTCACGTTCGAGTAGTCGTTGCGCATCGGAGCAGGGTAACGGCCGACGCTGACCACGCAGCCGCCGGCCGAGGATGGTTCAGGTGCGTCTCACCGGTGCGTTCAGGGCCGCTCGCCGAGGGTGATGTCGAGGGTGCGCGCCCCGCTCTCACCCGTGACCGTCAGGGTGATGTCGTCCCCCGCCATCATGTAGCGGAGCGCCACGACGAGGTCGTCCATGGTGGTCACCGGCAGGCCGTCGAGTGCGGTGATCAGATCGCCGGCCTGCAACCCGCCGGCCTCGGCGCCCGTATCTGGCTCGACCGAGCTGACCTGGACGCCGACCGCCACGCTGGCCCCGTCGGCGGCGTCCGCAAAGCTGGTGCCGCCGAAGATGCCCAGGAAGGCGTGATGGATCTCACCGGTCGAGATGAGCTCGTCGATGACGCGCTCGACCAGTTCGATCGGCGTCGCAAAGCCGATGCCTTCGACGCCGACGTCGCTCACCCCGACCGCCGTGGTGATGCCGATCAGCCGGCCCCGCGCATCGACCAGGGCTCCGCCGCTCGATCCCTGGGTGATCGGTGCGTCGGTCTGCAGCATCCCGTACAGGACGTCGTCGTTCGAGACTTGCACCTGGCGGCCGAAGGCGGACAACACGCCAACCGTCAGCGACGGCCCGCCCTCGAGACCGAGGGGGCTGCCGACCGCAACCGCGCTGTCGCCCACGCGAAGCGCGCTCGTCTCGCCGAAGACGATCGGCTTCAACCCATCGGCCTCGATCTCCAGTACCGCCAGGTCGGTGAGCGGGTCGGTGCCGACGAGCGTGGCCGAGTACGCCGTGCGGCCGTCGGAGAGAACGACCTCGTACTGGGTCCCGGCGGCGATCACGTGGTCATTCGTCACGATGAGTCCCCCGGCGTCGATGATGACGCCGGAGCCGGAGCCGGAGATCCCGCCACCATTGCCGACCTGCACCGTCACGATGGACGGTATGACCGCTTCGCCGATGGCGACGGCGTCCGGGACTGCTACGTCCGGCAGGGGAATGGGAGCGGTCTCGACGACGCGGGGTTCGGGCGACTCGGGCTCGACGACGGCGGGCGCCGCCGCCGGCACCTCGGCGGGTGCTGCGGGAGGGTCGTCATCGAGAACGAGGAAGCCGACGAGGGCGAGGCCGGCACCGAGCAGCGCGGCTGTGATCGTCTGGAGCCAGCCGCCCCGGCGCCGGGAGGGAGCGGGCGGGGCGGCCGGCATGGCCGGGGCCGGCGGGACCGCCGGCGGCACGAAGATCTCGATCGTCTCGTCGTCGGCGCCGCCGAACGGCGGTGTGTCGGGTAGGCGCACCCACACCGGCTGGCGGCTGCCCGTGGCGGTGATCCGTGGTGGGGTGACGTCGACCTCGTGCGTGTCCATGTTCGGGTACTCCTGCGGTGGATCAGGTGTCGGCGGCGGGAGCTTCGCGACCCCTGACCCTGGGGAACTTGATGGGGGAATGTAGATGGCAGGTGCCTTTGCGGTTGTAACGAGACAATCGCGTCGTGCATTCCTGGTGTGCGCAGACCCTCACACCCTCCACCGTCTTGGGACGGCGGCGGCGCCCGGCGGGCCTGCGTCCGGTGAGGGTCGTGGTCTCGCTCATGACCCAAGGATGGATGACGCGGCGTAAAGAGCCCATAAACCGACGGTGAGAGGCGGATGAGAGCAGATCGTGGAGGGGTTGGGGGTCGGCCCGTGCCGAGACGCGTCAACCGTCTCCGGTCGGGGCGGCTGCGAGCACTGCCCGCACCGGCTGGTGGTCGGATCTCGTCACCGGCCCGACCTCGCGTTCGACGACGGTCAGATCGTCGGTGTGCAGCACGTGGTCGAGGGGGATGCGGACGGGCCACCACAGGTGTGCCGGCCACGTGGCGCCGATCCCGTTGCCACGCTGGGAGTTGACCAGGTCGGCCCGCTCGGCGAGGAGAGCGAATCCGTGGGTCCACGGCGTCGAGTTGAGATCCCCGGCAACGATGACGGGCATCCGCTCTCCGGCGATCCGCCGGCCGATCGCCTCGAGGTCGCGGTTGCGGTCGTCGGTCCGCTGGGCAGAGGTCGGGCTGGCGACGTGCACCGCGTAGACGGCGACGTCCACGTCGCCGAGCCCCACCTCGAACCGGACGGACGCTCCGGCGGCCGAGGATGTGGGCAGGTTGACGAGCCGGATTGGCTGTCGGGACAGCACCGTCACGCCGTAGTTCCGGTCCGTCCGGATTCCCGATGTGACCACATAGCCGGTACGAAGGTCGGCGAGGTGTGCCTCGGCCCGTCGCGATGACTCGAAGAGCAGAATCACGTCGGCGTCCTGGTCGAGGATCCACGCCATATTGACGACCGGGTCCAGCAACTGGGTGTTGAACGTGACGATCTCGAGTCGCGCGTCGCCGGCGGCAGGCTGCGGGGTTCCCAGGAAGAACGGCAGCAGCAGCCACACGTTGGCAGCGGCCGCCACGGCGAGCAGCGCCGCCACAGGCCGCCACGGCGTGTAGGCGAGGGATGCGGCGGCCACGATCAGGATGGCGGCGTACTGCATCCGGAAGTTGGCGAGCATGTCGAAGCCCCACCACGCCTCGCCGAGGAAGCCGAGCCCGGTTGCCACGGCGGCGGCCACGCCGAGGGTTCCGAGGCCGCGGAGGAGGGGCTGCGGCATCACGGGCTGCCGAGGGCGTAGAAGAAGCCGTCGCGGGAGCCTACGTAGAGGCTGCCCTTCCACAGCGCGGGGGTCGATTCGATGCATCCTCCGGCGAACGCTTCCTCGCCGACCATCTCGGGCCGGCGCGGGTCGCGCACGTCGTAGACCCGCAGCGCCGGGACCGTGTCGCAGTTGACTGCGACGACGAGGCGGTCGCCGGCGTGGACCGGCGACGACCATGCATGGGTACCGATGTCATCGCGCCAGACGATCTCGCCGGTCGCCGTCTCGACGGCGAGCAGCTCGCCGGGGTTGGTCGCCACGAAGAGGATGTCGTCGACGAGGGCCGGCGTCGCCCAGACGCCTCCGCTCACGCCGTTGGCCGCAGGGATGTGCTGGCTCCACACAATCGGATCATCCGGCCGCGTCGGGTCGAGTTTCACGAGCTGTCCCACGTCTCTGCCGCGCTGGGTAGCGAGGTCGATCTGTGCGGCCACGTAGAGCGCACCCGTTTCGTCGACGACGAGGGTGGCGTCGACGTCGTCGCCCATCCAGAAGTCGAACACGATCTCTGCCGGCCCGCCCGGCAACGTGGAGATGTCGACACCGACGACACGACCAGCCGAAGTGGCGAAGTAGGCCCGGTCGCCGAACACCGCCGTGGAGTTCTCGACGCTCTGTTGCCTGCCGACGCGTGCCACCAACTCATCGGTGAAGGCAGGCGTGGCGTAGACGATCATGGGCTCCGCGGTGACCAGACCGTCGTCGTCGTACCTGCGGTTGAGCTCGATGGCGAACCACCAGCTGTTCTCACCGCCCACGTAGAGGACGCCGTCGACGACGACGGGGTTGGAATCCCAGTCGTTGTTCCA
>JBFFFX010000022.1:0-14523 GCA_041557775.1 Acidimicrobiia bacterium
AGATGTCGTGTTCACCGGGCGCAGGCTCCGCTTCGACGTCGTCGACTCGACGGGAGGGAACACGGGCGCCATCGAGATCCGCATCCTCGCAGCGCCCTGATCGCCGAGGAGCGCGGCGTCAGCTCTCCAGCATCTCCAAGAGGGCGGCGGTACCCACCCGGATGCCGTGCTCGATGCACGCCTCGTCGATGTCGAACGTCGAGGAGTGGAGGTCGACAACCCGGTCCGTGAGGGCCGAGCCGAGGCGGATCAATGCTCCCGGCACGTCTTCGAGGTACCAGGCGAAGTCCTCCGATCCGAGGCTCTGGTGGGTCCCGGTGACCTGGGTTCTCTCCAGGACCTCGAGCCCTGCGCGCTCGACGGCCTCGATGACTGCGCCGTTGTTCACCACCGGCGGCGATCCCTGGACGTAGGTGACCTCAGCCGTCGCCCCGAGCGGGGCGACGAGGTCGTGGACGTGCTGCTCGATGACCTTGGGCATCACTCGCCACAGGTCGAGGTTGAACAGTCGCACCGTGCCGCCGAGCTCGACGTTGGTGGGGATCACGTTCTCGGCCGCCCCGCCGGACAGCTTGCCGAACACGAGAGCGATGGTCTCTCTCGGGTCGACGCCGTGTCGCAACAAGCCGGGAAGGTCCGTGATGACCCGTCCGGCGGCGTAGGCCAGGTCGACGGTTTGATGGGGCCGCGACGTATGTCCGCCCGGACCCCGCAGCCGGATCGTGATGCGATCCGATGCGCCGGTGATGCCACCGCGACGCAGTCCTATGGATCCGACCGGGAGCGAGGGGTCGACGTGGAAGGCGAGGATCGCCGCCAGGTCGTCGGTGACGCCCTCGTCGCGCATCGCGCTGGCACCACCGGGGATCTGCTCCTCGGCAGGCTGGAAGATGAGCCGAACCCTGCCCGGGATCTCGCCGAGCTGCGAGAGGACGCCGGCGATGCCGGCGCCGATGGCCGTGTGGGCGTCGTGGCCGCAGGCGTGCATGACACCGGGATGCTGCGAGCGGTACGGAGCGTTGTTGTCTTCCGAGATGGGCAGCGCATCGAGGTCGGCGCGAAAGGCGACGACGCGGTCACCGCTCCCGATCTCGACCGTGAGGCCCGTGCCGGCGGCGCGCACGCGGGGGCGCAATCCGAAATCGAGCAGCTGCTCGGCGACCTTGCGGGTCGTGCGATGCTCGGACCACCCGATCTCCGGGTACTGGTGGAGGTCGCGTCGCAGCTCCACCATGGCCGGCGCGATGGCGCGAGTGTGCTCGATGACAGATGAGGTGCGGCGGCCCATGAGTGCGCCGATTCTAGCGACCAGCGATCCGCGGAGTCGGGGGCGGGCGACCCGTTTTGAGCCCGCCACGGGTCGCGCCGTCCGCGCGGTCACCTTTCGGAGCGTGGTCCTCGTCCGGTAGGTTGGAGCGAGGCAACGGAGGAGTTCGATCGTGGAACCGCCCTCGTTCACCATCGGTGTGGAAGAGGAGTACAAGATCGTCGATCTCGAGACCCGAGACCTTGTCCGCGATCTCCCGGCAGGCATGCTCGAGGAGATCGAGGAGAAGGCCCACGGCCAGGTCGGTCCGGAGTTCATGCGCTCGCAGATCGAGGTGGGCACCGTGGTCTGTTCGAGCATCGCGCAGTTGCGCACCGAGCTCGCCGGGTTGCGCCGCATCGTGGCCGGTGTCGCCAACCGGCACGGGCTGGCACCGATCTCCGCCTCGACCCACCCGTTTGCGGCCTGGAGCGATCAGCTCAATACCGACAAGGAGCGGTACAACGCGCTCGCCGAGGCGATGGGAGGTGTCGCCCGCCGGCTCCTCATCTCGGGGATGCACGTTCACGTGGCGATCGAGGACGAGGACCTGCGCATCGATCTGATGAACCAGCTCGTCTACTTCATGCCCCACCTGCTGGCGATCAGCACCTCCTCGCCGTTCTGGCAGGGCATCGATACCGGTCTCGCCAGCTACCGGACCTCGGTCTTCCGGTCGCTGCCGCGCACCGGCATGCCCGACGAGTTCGGCAGCTGGGCGGACTACCGGCGCCACGTCGACGTTCTGGTGCGGGCCGGGGTCATCGAGGATGCGACGAAGCTGTGGTGGGACCTGCGGCCGAGTGAGCGCTACCCGACGCTGGAGATGCGGGCTTCGGACATCTGCACAAACATCGACGACGCGACAACCGTGGCTTCGCTCTACCTGGCGCTGTTGCGGCTGATGTATCGGATGCGAGCCGACAACCAACGGTGGCGCTATTACTCCCGCATGTTGCTCAGCGAGAACCTGTGGCGGGCCCAGCGCTACGGGACGTCTGAGGGTCTCATCGACTTCGGGAAGGGGAAGATCGTTCCCTATGCGGATCTGTGGGAGGAGTTGCTCGACCTGGTCGCCGAAGACGCCGAGGCGCTCGACTGCGTCGCGGCGCTGGAGCACGGTCGAACCATCTTGGAGCGCGGCACGTCGGCCGATCAGCAGGTGGCGGCCTATCGAGCGGCCCTCGCCGCTGGGGCGAGCACAGAAGAGGCGCTCCACGAGGTCGTCGACTTCCTCGTCGCCGAGACCGTGCGCGGGATCTGATTGGCGCCGTCGGGCACCGAGTACTAGGAATCAGCATGGTGTCGCGTGTCGGGCACGTCGCCACCGGGCATAGTGAAGGAGCGTGTCATGTCGAGTGAGTTCTTCGCCTCGGTCCCCGATCGGATCGCATTCGGCGGTCTCGAGTCGGCAGATCCACTGAGTTTCAAGGTCTACGACCCCGACCGGCTCGTGCTGGGCAAGCGCATGGAAGACCTGCTCCGGATCGCCGTGTGCTACTGGCATTCGTTCAACTGGCCGGGTTCGGATGTCTTCGGCGTGGGGACGTTCGATCGCCCGTGGCTCGGCGTCACCGATGACCCGATCGCCGCAGCGAAGCAGAAGATGGATGCCGCCTTCGAGTTCTTCGCCAAGCTCGGTGTACCGTTCTTCTGCTTCCACGACGTCGATATCGCGCCCCCGGGCGACACCTTTGCGGAGTCCGCCCGGAATCTGGAGACGATGGTCGGCTACGCCGAGGAGAAGATGGCGGCAACCGGCATGCAGGTGCTGTGGGGAACCGCCAATCTCTTCTCCCATCCCCGCTACGCCGCGGGGGCCGCCACCAACCCGGATCCCGAGGTGTTCGCGTATGCCGCAGCGCAGGTCAAGCACGCGCTCGAAGCGACCCACCGTCTCGGCGGCGCCAACTACGTGCTCTGGGGAGGCCGGGAGGGCTACGAGACATTGCTCAACACCGACCTCGGGCACGAAGGCGACCAGTTGGCGCGATTCCTCACCCTCGTGGCCGAGCACAAGCGCAAGATCGGATTCGAGGGGATGCTGCTCATCGAACCCAAGCCGCAAGAACCCACGAAGCATCAATACGACTACGACTGCCAGTCGGTGCACGGGTTCTTGGAGCACCACGACCTGGTCGGTGAGTACTTCGTCAACATCGAGGTGAATCACGCCACCCTGTCCGGTCACAGCTTCCACCACGAGGTCGCGTACGCCGTCGATCACGGCATCTTCGGCAGCGTCGATGCCAACCGCGGCGACTATCAGAACGGCTGGGACACCGACCAGTTCCCGAACTCCGTGGATGAGCTGTCCCTCGCCGTCTACGAGATCTTGCGGGGCGGCGGCTTCACGACGGGCGGGTTCAACTTCGACGCCAAGCTGCGTCGCCAGTCGCTGGCGCGCGACGACCTCTTCCACGGTCACATCGGTGGCATCGACACGCTGGCACGGTCGCTGCTGGCCGCGGCCGAGATGGTCGAGAAGGGCACGCTGGCCGAGGCGCGCCGCGAGCGTTACGCCGGGTGGTCGGAGCCCCTCGGCACCGGCATCATGAACGGCGGCGAGACGCTCGACAGCCTCGCCGCACAGGTCTTGTCGGGAGCCGTCGATCCGGGACCGGTCTCGGGACGGCAGGAGATGCTCGAGAACCGGGTGAATCAGGTCATCTGGTCGCTGGAGTAGATCCGGCTCCCCGGCCGGTCACGGGACCGCTCGCTCCCACCAGTCGGGGACGGCGAAGGTGAGTGTGAACAACCCGGCGTCGATGACGACCCCGACCACCAGCCAGGGGTGCCAGAACGCACCGATCAGAGCGATGGATGCGATCGTTCCCAGACCGATGAAGGCTCGCCACGCCGCATAGGCGGCGCGCAGGCCCCAAGCGGTGAGTGCCAGCGCCGTGAAGGCGACGAGCGCGATCGTGGCAAGGGTCAACCCCAATCCGCGGGCGAGCTGGTCGGGGAACAGCCACGAGCTCTCCAATACGAAGGGGTAGTCGGGATCCTCCGGCGGAGGAGCGATGTAGCCGAAGTGCATCACGCCGTGGCTGAGGAGCAGCAGCCCGATCCCGAAACGCAGAACCATACGGGTGCCTCTCTTTGCGGCAGCTTCGGACATGGGCGCAGTCACCGCTAGAGGCGGAGGCCCCGGAACCACGGCGAACCGACCCTGGGGCGCGACGGGGGAGTTCCCGGCCGCCACCGACAGACGGCACCACCAAACGGTCTCGTTCCGGCACTTGACATCGGAACGTCTCTGCAGTCACAGACCGCCAGCAGCAACGTCGATACCCCACGCCATGTCCCCGCCGCACGTCGAAGTGACAAGACAAGGGCAGCGCCTAATGCCGGTTCCCGCGCAGGTTTCCCGACGATAGCAAACGTCTCGTAACGTGGTTATGGGAGGTAGAACGTCTGACGTGCCCTCACGGGACCCACGGGCATCCCCTGCCCTTGTTTGAGACACGGCCTCACGGCGCTGGTTCCAGCTCGGTGGTGATGAGACTCACCACCTGGGCGAGTATCGAACCAAACGTATCGTCGTTGTCGAAGTTCTGGGCGGCGCCGATGGTCACGCCGTAGTCCGGCAGGTAGAGGGAGACCGCACCGTAGAACAGAGCGCCGCCGCTGTGACCTATCACCAGTGCGCCATCGAAGAGCTCCGGGTTGAATGTCATCGCCCCCAGTCCGTAGCCCGCCACGATTGCTCCACGTTTGTCGTCTGGGTCCGGGGCAACGAATTGGAGCATCTGGTCGAGGGATTCAGAGGTCAGGATGCGCTGGTCGTGGAACATAGCCTGCGCCCAGGTCGCCAGGTCCTCGGCGTTGGCGAATACCCCACCCGCTGCGGGCATGGTCGTCGTCCATGGGAACTGTGAGAAGGGCTCGAAGTCGGGATCCGCGTCGATCTCAGGCGCGAACGGGCTGATGTCGAACCAGCCTTCGGCGACCTCCCCGGGAGCGGTCTCCTCGGTGGGGAAAAACGCCGTCGCAAGATCCAGGGGTTCGAAGAACCGGTGTCTCAACTCGGCGGAGACACTCGATCCGGTCGCTTCCACGATGAGCTGGCCGAGCAGCGTGTAGCCGGCGTTGGAGTAGTGCCACTCGGTGCCCTTCGGAGAGTAAGGCTCCATCAAGAATTGCGAGAGGATCTCTTCGTCGGACCAAACCCGGGTCCCATCGGCGAAAACCGTCGAGAAAAAGTCTGGGTGGTGATTCGGCTGGAACACGCCGCTGGTGTGATTGAGCAACTGGCGGATCGTGGCCGTATTGTCGACGTTGGGATAATCGGGCAGCCACTCCTGGAGCTGGTCGTCGAGCGAGAGCTTGCCCTCCTCGGCGAGTTGCAGCACCAGGGCCGCAATGAAGCTCTTGGAGATGCTTCCGGCACCAAACGCCATGCCGGTCGTGATGGGCACCCCGGGCTCCGATTCGCCCACAACGCCGAGCCACGGCTCATGACCCGGCACCATCACGGCCAGCGTGAAGCCCATTGCGTTGTCGGCGTCAAGGACCTGGTCCAGGATGCTCTGCAACTCTCCGCCGAAAGGGAGTACGGACTCCGTTGCCGCTGTGGTAGCGGTAGTGCCTTGCGGAACGGCAGCGGTCGACGTTGTGGTGACTGCGGCGTCGCCGCACCCCGCTGCCAACAAACCCACATTGATTACCAATACGAACAGACGTCGCATCGCGAGAACCTATCAGGCGGAGCCTTCCCCCAATGTTGCGTTGCACAGACCTTGCAAGCAAGAGGCAAAGGACCAACCTATGGCTACAACCGGCGCACAGACAGCCAGATATGCGCCAGATCGCACCGAAGGTCAAACCACGCCGATCGGCACTTCGGCGGGCGGTGCCGTCGGTCAGATCACTTCGATTGGGCAGCGGGTTCCGGCCGCCCGCGACAGTCGCGCGTCGGCGGTAAGGAGGCTGCAGCCGAGGGTCTCTGCCAGAGCGATGTAGCAGGCGTCGTAGGCGGTGAGGTTGTCGCGCAACTGCCAGCAGCGGAGGAGAAGCGGCGCAGTGGGATACACAGTCATCGGAAGGTCGAGGAGATCGGTCACCGCGTGTTCGGCCTGGGTGATGTCGATGGTCCCGACGTGGAGCTGGCGACGAATCACCGACAGGACCTCGACGCGGAGCAGGTCCGGAGCGGTGATTTGCTCACCATGAAGACGCTGCCGGTAGCGGACACCGTCGGGGCCCCTGTCGGCAACCGCCGGCGCAATGACCGAAGCGTCAACGACGAGCACGTTCAGATTCGAGCGCGGCGATCGCGTCCTCTCCGCTCAACCGCCCCTTGCTGCGGTGTTCGATCCGGTCGAGGACTTCGTCGATGGTCGGAGTGGTGGCGATCAAGGCCAACTTTGCTGCCAAATACTGCTGGAGCGACTGGCCGGCCAGTTCGGCTTGACGGATTAGGGCTTCGTGGACTTCTTCGGGCACGTCACGCACTTGCACGTTGGGCATGCATGCATAATACATGCAGCAAGCCCGGAGTGACAAGAGGTGCGCCGATCACCAGATCTCGGATCAGAGCGCTCATGTCGTCGAGTGCCCGAGAACGGCATCACTTCCCGGATCGGGTATTCGAGGGTGTAGTCGGTCGAGCTTGGGTCGACGCGCTGGAGTGTCGTGAGTCGGGACATGAATAACGGGACCCAACCGGGGTGCGAGCAAGGGCGACCGCGACCACATCGCGACCACATGAGAACTGAAAACGATGCGAAATGACGCAAAGCGATGAATGGCCTAAACCGTTGTGGCTCAGGGGTTTAGGCCGGATCGCCGTAGACTGCGCGACCCCCGGCCTTTCCTTGACGCGGAAGAGGTCGGCAGTTCAATCCTGCCAGCGCCCACCCTCGAAACCCCTTGCAGTGCAGGGGGTTTCAGCTATTCCGGGCCGATGGCGACAGGGGGCGCCTGACGTGATCTGACACGAATCTGACGAAGACGCCAAGACACACGGTGTCGAGGCGGGAACCCCTGAAGCGCAGGCGTGTCCCGGCGCGAATGCCTGGGGCTCGGAGGTCGTGACCGAGTGTGCCGGCACGGGGGTGCGGGCGCTCTCCATTGCGGCTCAGATCGCCGCCGCACTCCGGACCCGGTGGCGATGAGCTGCCGGACGCGAGTTGGTGCGCATCGCCCCTACGGCTGGCATCACGTACGGAACCGGCTCAGGGTGCCGGAGGACGGAGCAAGTTCCTCAATGGCCCATCATCGCCCGCTGCTGATCGGTAGGTTGATAGCACGATGTCGCCACAGGGGCGGCGGTTCTTCAAGGGGTAGCCGATGGCAACCACTACACAGCTTCGACGTCTTTGGAGCCCTGTCTGCAAGTTCGAGAAGAGAACGCTGACGCTGCACAGCGGGGCTCGGATCACCGTGAACGCCGCCACGACAGATGCCTGGAAGGCCATCGACGCGATCATGCAGTCGTTCTCGTACCAGCCGCGCAAGGTGGATACCGGGGCGTACAACTGCCGCAAGATCACCGGAGGGTCGGGCTACAGCCTGCACGCGTACGGCATCGCCGTGGATTACAACTGGAACACGAACCCGTACGGCTCCAAGCTGATCACCGACATGCCGGCGGCGATGGTGGCGGCCATCAAGGGCATCAAGACCAAGAAGGGTCTGAACGTCTTCAGGTGGGGTGGCGACTACCGCAGGAACAAGGACGCGATGCACTACGAGGTGATCATCGGGCCCGCAGATCTCAAGGCTGGTATCGACTGGTCGACCGTGCCCGCCGACCCGCCCAACCTCAACCTGGCGTCGAGTTGGCCGGTGCTCCACAAGGGCGACAGAGGCCCGTCGGTCGAGAAGCTGCACGAGTCTCTCGCGAAGGCAGGCTTCAAGGAGCTCGACAGGCTGGGCACGTTCGGCACCAAGACCGACCTCGCAGTTCGGGCCTATCAGGAGTCGCGCAAGCTGGACGTGGACGGCTGGGTCGGTTTGGGGACGTGGACGGCCTTGTTGAACGACATGCCCAAGCTGGGCAAGGACGACCCGTCACCCGTCAAGTTGGAGACTCGGAGCTCGGTGCCCAAGGACCGCCCAACCGTCCGGTACAAGGACGAGTCGGGCGCGGTCCAGGAGCTGCAACGTCGACTGACTGAGCTGCACCTCAACCCGGGGCCCATCGACGGGATCTTCGGGTCTAAGACTCGGGCGGCGGTCAAGGAGTTCCAGAGGGCGCACCGCCTGGCGGTGGACGGCATCGTCGGCCCCAAGACGTGGGCAGAGTTGTACAAGTAGCACCGGGCGGCCGGGCCGCCAGCACGGGTTTGCCCGCGTATCGGTGGGGCAACAACACGGGTCTTGCGGGGACGAGGTACTCGACGGGCTGTGCGAGCAGCGGATCGAAAAGGCTGTGACCCTGTCGCGGCGTCGCGTCGGCGGTGCGGGTATTCGTGAGGTCCGCGAGACCAGCAATGCCCCACCCCGCCCTGGCGTTTGCGCGGTACTGGCTCGGCAGCCCCGACGACGCCTCAGGGTGATCCTCACTGCAGCGCTTGTGGAGAAGGAGGATCGCGATCCGGCCCAGCGCGAGCTGGCGGCCATCCGCGCGATCGATCCGGAGTTCTCGTTCTTGCGCTTGGATCGGTTCTTGCTGCCCGATCGGGATCGGCGTCGACTCGAAGCCGCTCTCCGGACCCCCGGTCTCGGAGACTGACGCCGCGCCCAGATCGGCCATACTTCCCACTGATGGAAATCGGTGGCTGGCTGGCCGATCACGGCTTGGATGAGTATGCCCCGGCGTTCGAGGCGGGCCGGATCCTCGTTGCCGATCTCCCCCTCCTCACCAACGACGACCTGCGTGAGTTGGGGCTGCCCATCGGGCCGAGGCGTCGCCTTCTCCACCTCGTGCGCAGCGAGTTCGGCGAGAGCGAGACGGACGGCGGAGCTGCCGAGACGGCCTCGCGTCGCGCCGAGAGGCGTCAAATGACGGTGTGCTTTGCCGACCTCGTTGGATCGACGGAGCTCTCGAGCCGGCTGGATCCCGAGGAACTGCGCGGTGTGATGGTTCGATACCAGGACCTCGTGACCACCATCGTGGAGCGTCACGGTGGCCATGTGGCGAAGTATCTCGGCGACGGCACGCTCGCCTACTTCGGCTGGCCCGTTGCATCCGAAGATGGGGCGAGCCGGGCCGTTGCTGCGGCCCTGGAGATCGTCGTGCGCGTGGCGACGCTCGATGTCGACGCCTCCGACCGTGAGCGGCTGGCGTCCCGGGTCGGCATCGCGTCCGGTCCTGTCGTGATCGGCGACATCGCAGGTGAGCGCAATGCGGTGGTCGGCCGCACACCCAACCTGGCGGCCCGTCTCGAGGGTGTGGCCGGCCCCGGCGAGGTCGCCATCGACGACGTGACCGCCCAACTCGTCGGCGGCGACTTCGCGCTGTCGGCCCCGTCTGCGACCGAGCTCAAGGGCATTCCCGGCACCGTCGACGTCTCGACGGTGATTACCGCAACGCCACGCCGTGGTCGTTTCGGGAGCCGGTATCGCGACCCAACGTTGACTCCCTTTGCGGGTCGCGAAGCGGAGATGGCGCAACTGCGGGACGCGTGGCGGACTGCATGCGGCGGCTCCGGTCAGCTCGTGCTCATCAGCGGCGAGGCCGGCATCGGGAAATCGCGCCTGGTCGACGAACTGATGTCCTCCTGGGGAGATGAGCCTCGCCGGGAGCTTCGCCTCCAGTGTTCGCCCATCCACTCGTCCAGTGTGCTGTACCCGGCACTGCAAGTCATCGCCGCCGAAGCAGGGGTTGGCCGAGCCGTCGATTCCGTCGATCAGAGGATGCGCCTCGCCGCGTACGTCGCCTCGTGGGCAGAGGAGGCTGGGGAGACGGCCGAGATGCTTGCTGAACTGATGCACCTTGGCCCACCCCCGGCCCGGGGAGAGGTCTCGACCGGCGGTGCCGAGGAGCTGCGCAACGCGCTGCAGATGACCCTCGTCCGCTGGCTGGGCGCCCGTCTCGACGGACGCGGTTCACTTCTCGTGGTCGAAGACATGCACTGGATCGATCCAACGACGTACGAAGTGCTCCGCCGTTTCGTCGCGACCGTGTCGGATAGCCCCGTGCTGGTGGTGGGAACCCATCGTCCACAGTGGGCCGGATCGGCCAGGCTGGAGAAGGCAATCCCGGTCCGCCACATCGCGCTGGGTCCTCTCGCCCCTTCGCAGGTCCGCGACGTCGTCCGCGCCACAGCCGATAGGCCACTGGACGACGAAGCTCTCGGCCACATCGTCGAACGCTCCGACGGCAACCCGTTCTATGCGCAGGAGCTGGCCATCTCACTGGGCATCGACGCCGCGAATGAGAGCGAAATCCCCATGACGCTAGCCGGCAGTCTCATGGCGCAACTGGATCGACTCGGCCCGGCGAAGGAGGCCGCGCAGGCGGCTGCGGTGATCGGGCGGACGTTCAGCGCCGATCTCCTGACGAGAATGCTCGATCGATCGGAAGCGCCCGAGATGATCGACCGCCTCGTCGAGTCCGGTCTGGTGACTGTGGGCCCGCCGGTGACACCGCGTGAACTGGCCTTCCGTCACGCGCTGGTGCGGGACGCGGCGTACGACAGCCTCCTGACGGCGGACCGACGCTCCCTCCACGGCGACCTCGCCCGACTGCTTCGCGGTGACGGCGCTGCCGTGGCCGAGCCCGAGATCGTTGCGTACCACCACGCGCAGGCCGAGGAGTGGGCACCGGCGATCGAGATGTGGCGGCGAG
Source organism: Acidimicrobiia bacterium (assembly GCA_041557775.1). GTDB lineage: Bacteria > Actinomycetota > Acidimicrobiia > Spongiisociales > UBA5794 > DATHZQ01. Next base: position 11,046 of record JBFFFX010000022.1, read on the forward strand.
CCGGCGAGCGTGCCGTCCGGGTCGGTGCGGTGGCCGAGGCCGTCAAGGACTTCCAGGAAGCGGTCGCCCTCGTGCCACGGCTGCCCGCCGGACTGGATCGTGACGAGCAGGAGTTGGACCTCCTCCTCGATCTGGCGCCGGCGGCGATGACGGCGCAGAGCTACGCGTCCGCCGAGCCCAAGGACCTCTACGACCGTGCCGTCGTTCTGGCAACCCGCATCGGCGACGAGGACCGTCGGTTCACGGCGCTGTGGGGAGGCTCGTATGTCATGGAGATCCAAGCGCGGTGGAAGGAGAGTCGGGCGAACATCGACGCCTTGCTCGCCCTCGATCGGGCTTCGCTCCGGCCGGACCTCCCGATCCAGATCGACCATCAGGCGGCGACGTACGCCGCACTCACCGGTCAGCATCGACGTGCGCTCGTCTACAGCCGGCGCATCGTCGACGAGTACGACATCGCCCTGCACCAGGATCATCGCCACCGGTTTGCCGGGCACGATCCGGGCGTGTGCGGGACGGGGCAGCTTGCGGTTGCGTTGCTGCTCTCGGGATGCCCCGACGAAGCACTGTCGACCGCGGCCCGGGCCAAGGAGCTCGCGGCCGAGCTCGGGCACCTGCAGTCGATTGCGCTCGCCTCCTTCCACCGGTCTACCTTGCTCATGGGCATCGGCGATCGCGCCCCGGCCAGGCGAGAGGTCGAGGACCTCATCGCCATCTGCCGTCGTCACGGCTTCTCGGCGTTCCTGCGGCCGGCGCTGCTCTATCAGGCCGCAGCGCTCGACGATCGCAGCGCCGCCCACACAGCGTTGAGCGAGCGAATCGACTCGATGCGCAAGGGTCGCCGAACAGGGTATTTCGTCCCTTGGTTCGCCGGCGACTGCGCAGAGGCGGCGATCGACGTCGGCGACCACGAGCACGCGCTGGCGACACTCGACTACGCCGAGTGGGTTGCCGGCGTGACCGGCGAGGACACTCACCTCGGCCGCATCCATCTTCTGCGAGGCCGCGCACTGCGCAGCATCGGTCCTGAGAGGTCGGCCGAAGCCGCAGACGCATTGCGCATCGGTGCGCAATGGGCATCCGAGACCGCGAACCGCTGGATCGGCTTGCAGGTGGCTGCCGCGCTCGCCGAGATCTCCATACAGACGGGTTCGGTCGAGGAGGCGAGAGCAGCGCTGGTGGTGGCGCTCGAGGGCATCAAGGGCGGCGCGGCCACACCGCCTGTCCGCTCTGCGCGTGCGGTGCTCGATCGCATCACATAGGGTCATCTGCCGACCCCGCCGAGCTTGGAACGCGGGCCGCCGCCGTCGGGACGACGCACGGGCCGGTCGTGCGATCCGTGCCGGGTCGCGTACACGGGCTTGCCCGCAACCGGCAGCCGGCGTCCGCGGGGCGTACTCTGGCGATTCGGCAAATCCCCGGGGGCGGCGTGAGCATCGAAGCGATTGACGAGGTCATCGACCGTTTGGGCACCGTAGTCGAGGAGGCGCGGGCCGAAAGAAGCAGGATCGACTATTTCGCCGCGATGTACCGGCGGGTCACCGTTGCGGTGCGGGAGGCGATCGTGGCCGGCGAATTCGAGGATCCCGTCCGCATGGCACAGCTCGATCTGGTCTTCGCCGAGCGGTACCTGGATGCCTACGCCGCATGGCGGACAGGCGATGCGGCGACCGAGTCGTGGCAAATCTGTTTCGACGCGGCCGGGCGGTGGCGCCCGCTGATCCTGCAGCACCTGCTCGCAGGCATGAGCGCCCACATCAACCTCGATCTGGGCGTGGCCGCCGCCACGGTGGCCCCCGGCGGCGACCTGGCCGAACTTCGCAACGACTTCGACACGATCAACGACGTGCTCGCCTCGACACCGTTGCAGATCGTCACCGGCATCCGCGACAACCTGGTCGTTGCCGTAATGTCCGGCACGCGACGGCTCTCCGGCTGGACGGCACCGCAGTCGCTGCTCGCCGACCGCGTCTACCCGCACCTGTCGAAAGTCGGCCCGGCAGCACTCATCGGGCTCAGCAACGACGTGCCCTCGACGTCGCACATCCCCGGCGCCGCCCGCGAGGCACGACTCGCACTCGACTTCGCCAGCGTCTCCGCACGCGTCATGCCCTACGCGCGCATTCCCTTTCGCCAGATGTTGCTGTCGGTCGCGCGGGACGAGATCCAGTCGTCGCTGCCGCCCTGGCTGGACGTCTTCAGGACAGCAGACGACAAGTCACGCGGCGCTTTATCGGCGACGCTGGGGGCTTATGCCGATGCGAGCATGAACGTGATGAAGGCAGCCGAGGCCCTGACAATCCACCCGAATACGATCTATGCCCGCATGCAGAAGATCGAGCGCCTCACCGGCAGGAACCCCCTCGAGTACCACGCGCTGACAGAGCTACTACTGATTGTGGAATGTGCTTATCCCGACGCACCTGCGGGCAGGCCGGGGTGAGCTAGACTTGACGTACAGATGCTCGGCAAGAAGTCACTCATGACCGTTATCCGGTTTGCCCCGGCAGCATTGATCTGCGTTGCATTGTTGTCCGGCTGCGGCGGCAAGGCCTACCAGCACGGGGACCCCGGGGCGATGGACTTCAGGGCCCGGGCGGAGACACAGGTCGACGGGCCGATCAGCGTCAGCGCTGCGGTTCTCGGGGTCGACGAGACACGCCAGCTCTTCGGGCTCGACCTCTACGACCAGGGAATCCAGCCGGTCTGGCTGAAAATCGAGAATAGCGGCGAGAAGCACGCTCGATACGCGCTGGTGAGCACGGATCCGTTCTACTTTTCACCGCTCGAAGTCGCTTACAAGAATCGCGGCGGGTATTCGGACGTAGCGCGCGCCGACATGGAGCGGCATTTCAACAACCTCGCGATGCCGCGCCACATCGATCCGGGTGAGACCCGCGAGGGGTTCGTGTTCACGCACGCGGATCGCGGTGCCAAGGGTTTCAACGTCGACGTATTCGCCGGCGGGGAGGCGCACGGGCTCATGTTCCTGTTGCGGGTGCCCGGCTTCTCGCCCGATTACGCCAACATCGACTTCGAGACCATCTACGAGGAGGACGAATTCACCGTTTTTCATGACGAAGAATTGCACCAGGCCGTGCGGGATCTGCCGTGCTGTGGAGCGAACGCGGAGGGCGAGGAAACTGGCGGCGCCGTGAACGTCATTCTCGTCGGGCCGGGACGCGATCTACTCATAGCCCTGCTGCGCAGTCGCTGGGAAGAGACATCCTCCGCCGAGGCCGCTGAGGGGGAAGACGTGTTCCTGTTCGGGCGCAAACAGGACGCCATCTTCAGCTATCAGACTTTCGACGGCGACAGTATCTACGAGCTCAGGCTCTGGCTGGCGCCCATGCTGCACGGGGAGGACCGCGTCTGGGCTGGCCAGGTGCGACACTTCTTCGGCTTCCGGCGCGCGATCGGGCTGTTCGATCCGGACGTCGACAATGCCCGCAATTTCATGCTGCAGAACCTTGTTTAC
>JBFFFX010000023.1:0-14403 GCA_041557775.1 Acidimicrobiia bacterium
GGCGCCGAGACGGCCGGCGGCGGCCGCGGCCGTCAGCTCGCTGCCCTTCTGATCGAGCAGTGCCTTGGTGCGCACCAGGATGCCGGGGGTGCAGAACCCGCACTGGAGTGCACCACAGACGGCGAACGCGGTGGCGAGCCGCTCCCGCTCGGCGGGGTCGAAGCCCTCGAGCGTCGTGATGTCGCGCCCGGCGGCCTTCTCGAGCGGTGTCTGACAGCTCACCCGCGCCTTGCCGTCGACCAGCACGGTGCAGCAGCCGCACTGTCCGGAGGGCGCACAGCCGTCCTTCGGCGAGAGCACGTCGAGCTCCTCGCGGAGCGCGGCGAGGAGGTGGGGATGATCCGCGCGCACCGAAACCCGGCGGCCGTTCACCGAGAAGCCCACACTCTCTGTCCGACTGTGCGTCATGCCGACCTTCCCATGTCCCGCGCCGCACGCCATGTTGTGAGGCGCTTCGGCAGATTGCCAATCCCTGCGCAACGCTTCCTCGTCCTCAGGGTACGCACGCTCCCGCGCCGACCGCTCGCCGAACAGACCCGAAGAGCGGGCCGTGGCACGCCGCCGTGACTCTCGTCGCCCTCCAGTGGATGCTCGTTTGACATCCGGCGGGCGTGTGGCGAGCCTTCGGCCCGGGCCCGGACGTGCAACCACCGGCGTTGGAGAGAGCAGGCGTGACGAGCGCGGGAGCTGACCTGCAGACGAGGTCGAGGTACCTCCCGTACCTCGTTCCGATCCTCGCAGTCGTCGCCGCCCTCCTCGTCGGCGCCGTCATGCTGATCCTCCTCGACGCCAGCCCCCTCGAAGGGGTGCGTGCGATGTTCCGGGGGGCCTTCGGCAGCGGCAACGCACTCACCGAGACGGCGCTCAAGGCAACCCCCCTCTTGTTCGTCGGCATCGGCATCACCATTGCCTTCCGGGCCAACGTGATCAACATCGGTGGCGAGGGCCAGATGGTGGCCGGCGGTCTGCTGGCGACGATGGTCGCCCTCGGCCTCCCCGATCTGCCCGCGATGATCATGCTGCCGACAGTGCTCCTCGCCGGTCTCGTCGGCGGCGCCATCTGGGGTGCCGTGCCCGGATTCCTCAAGGCGTACTACGGCGTCAACGAGATCCTCAGCACGATCATGCTGAACGTCGTGGCGGTTCAGCTCATGAACTTCCTCCTGCGCGGTCCGCTCATCGACCCCGGCGAGATCGAGCGAGGCACCCGGATCCCCCAGACGGAGCGATTGCAGGAGAGCGCCGACCTTCCGCTGCTGTTCGGCAGCGGACGCCTCCACATCGGCCCGTTGATCGCGGTGCTGATGGCCGTGCTGGCGTACATCCTGCTGTGGCGCACCCCGATCGGCTATCGAGTGCGCGCCGTCGGCCAGAGTGCCGACGCCTCGCGCTACGCCGGCATCAAGGTGAAGCGCACGATCGTCCTCGCACTCACGTTGAGCGGCGCCCTCGGCGGACTCGCCGGCGCCGTGCTGGTGTTCGGCAGTGAGAGCCACCGCATGGTGACGGACGGCTCCACCGCGGGGTTCACCGGCAGTGCTGGTTTCAACGGCATCGTCGCCGCGTTGTTCGGAGGTCTCCATCCCCTGTGGACGATCCCGGCTTCGTTCCTGTTCGGCGGTTTGCTGGTGGGCGGCAACGCGCTGCAGCGGGCCGTGCAGGTGCCCTCCGCACTGATCCTCGCGCTCAACGGACTCGTCGTCGTGTTCGTGGTGGCCACCGACCGCTACCGCCGCAACCTGCAAGAGCGCGCGTCGCAGGCCGAGGCCGCGGCCAAGCTCGCCCTCGAGAACTCCAACGACACACCCGACCCACCACCCCCGGACGAGGGGGAACCATGAGCGACTTCTGGACCGAAGCCGTTCTGATCGCGACGATCGCCGGGGCCATCCGCCTCGCGGTCCCGCTCCTGCTCGCCTCGCTCGGCGAGACCTTCGGGCAGCGCAGCGGCGTGCTCAACCTCGGTGTCGACGGAATCATGCTGCTCGGCGCCTTCGCCGGGTACTACACGGTGCTCAAGTCGGGCAACGTCTGGCTCGGCTTGCTGGCGGGCACCGGCGTAGGCGTTCTGCTGGGCCTCGTCTCCGCGCTGATCTCGGTGACGCTCCTCGCCGAGCAAGGCATCTCAGGCATCGGCGTGTTCCTCTTCGGGCTCGGGATGAGCGACCTCCTGTTCCAGCGACTGGTCGGCACGCCGCTCCCGATCCCCAAGTTCCCGAAGATCGACATCCCCGGCCTCAGCGACATCCCGTGGATCGGAGGCATGCTGTTCCAGCACAGCGTCGTCGTCTACCTGGCGTTCGCGTTAGTGCCGATCAGCATGCTCGTCATCAACCAGACGACGTTTGGCATGAAGGTCCGCGCCGTCGGGGAAAACCCCGAAGCCGCCGACAGCGTCGGGGTGAGCGTTACCAAGGTGCGCTGGATGACGGTGACCATCGGCGGCACGCTCGCCGGGGTGGCCGGCGCCGCCCTGGCCATCGATCTCGGCATCTTCCAGCAGAACCTGACGAACGCCCAGGGGTTCATCGCCATCGCCCTGGTGTACTTCGGCGCATGGCGCCCACTCGGGGTGATGGCCGGATCGCTGCTCTACGGTTTCGTGAACTCGCTCGTGTTGCAGTTCAAGACACTCGGCATCATCCCGCAGAGTTGGTCGGACATCGCCGCGATGGCACCGGCCGTCATCACGATTCTGGCCCTGGTGATCGTCGCTCGCCGCTTCCGGCAGCCCGCAGCGCTCACCAAGCCATTCATACGAGGCACATGACAAGGAGGAGCAAGATGACCAAGAAGACCTGGGCCTGGCTGGCCCCCGTGTTCGCATTCGCGCTGATCGCCACCGCATGCGGCGGTGACGACGACGCAACGTCGAGTGGCGACTTTCGCATCGCCATCGTGGCGCCGTCGGCCTCGAACGATCTCGCCTTCACGCAGTCGATCGTCGACGCGGCCAACGTCGTCGCCGGCGAGCGTGACATCGAGGTCGCGGTGACGGACGGCACGTTCGTCGTCGAGGACGCCGCGGCGGCCATTCGCGACTACGCCGACCAGGGCTACGACCTGGTGATCGCCCACGGCTCGCAGTACGGCGGCTCCCTCCAGGAGATCGCTCCGGACTTCCCCGACACGGCGTTCGCCTGGGGCACGGCCGCCGACACCTTCGGGCTCGACAACGTGTTCGCCTACGAGGCGGCCTCCGACGAGGGCGGCTACGTCATGGGCGTGATGGCCGCGGCACTGACCGAGACCGGCACCATCGGCATCGTCGGCCCGATCGAGGTGGGTGACGCCAAGCTCTACGTCGACGGCTTCGCCGCAGGCGCACGCTCCGGCGGCGCCACGGTGAACATCAACTACACCGGTTCCTTCAGCGACGTGGCGCTGGCCTCCGAGGCGGCCCAGGCGCACGCCGCGGCCGGGGCCGACGTGATGAGCGGCACGGCCCAGATGGTCGTCGGCGCGGTCGGCGTTGCGGCCGACCAGAACATCCTCTGGTTCGGCACCCAGGCCAACCAGTCGACGCTCGCCGCAGACATCGTGGTCGCCAGCCAGGTCTACAAGTGGGAAGTCATCCTGCGGGAGATCCTGGACGAGATCGATGGCGGCACGCTCGGCGGGTCGAGCTACGAGATCAACCTCGACAACGAGGGCCTGGTCATCGAGTACAACGACGACTACGACCTGCCGGGGGACGTGAAGGACCTCGCCGAGGACACCATCGACGGCATCAAGGACGGCTCGGTCAGCACGAGCTGACGAAGCCGGCAAAGATCGACCCGGGGAGCTGTGCAGCTCCCCGGGTCGTGCGAGACGGAGGAGCGCAGCTTGGCCGAGACGCCGATGCTCGAGATGCGGGGGATCACGAAGCGGTTCCCCGGCGTGCTCGCCAACGACCGCGTCGATTTCGACGTGATGGCCGGCGAGGTGCACACGTTGCTCGGAGAGAACGGTGCGGGCAAGAGCACGCTGATGAAGGTCCTCTACGGCCTCTACCAGGCCGACGAGGGGGAGATCCTGCTCAACGGTGAACCGGTCGAGATCCCGAGCCCGACGGCCGCCATCGAGCACAACATCGGCATGATCCACCAGCACTTCATGCTGGTGGAGACCCTCACCGTCGCCGAGAACGTCGCGCTCGGCCTGCCGTCGAGTCGCGGGGCCCTGACCGATCTCCACCTCGTCTCGGAAAAGATCGAGGCGCTCGGCTCCGAGTATGGGCTCGAGATCGACCCGTCGGCACTGGTGTGGCAGCTCGCGGTAGGACAGAGGCAGCGCGTAGAGATCATCAAGGCCCTCTACCGAGACGCCCGTCTGCTGATCCTCGACGAGCCGACGGCGGTACTCACCCCTCAGGAGGTCGACCAGCTCTTCGTTACGCTGCGCCAGCTCACCGTAGACGGCCGCGGCCTGATCTTCATCTCGCACAAACTGCACGAGGTGCTTGCGCTGAGCAACCGGATCACCGTGTTGCGCCACGGTCGCGTGACCGGCAACACGACCACGGAAGGCGCCACGCGCCACTCCCTGGCCGAGATGATGGTGGGTCGGGAAGTGAAGCTCGCCCCGGACAAGCCGGATGTCGCCGCGGGCAGCCCTGCCCTGGTCATCCAAGGTCTCGAAGTCTTCGGCGATCGCGGCAACGTCGTGGTGGACGACCTCGACCTCGAAGTGCGGGCCGGCGAGATCCTCGGCATCGCCGGGGTCTCCGGCAACGGGCAACGGGAACTGGCCGAGACCATCGCCGGACTACGCCATACCCATGACGGAACGATCACCATCGACGGCGTCGACGTGACCAACAAACAGCCGGCCGAGGTGCGGGACGCCGGACTTGCCTACGTGCCGGAAGGCCGCATGAAGGACGGCAGCATCGGGGCCTTCACGGTCTCGGAGAACCTGCTGCTCATCGACCACGGCGACGACCGCTTCCTCAAACGCGGCCTCCTCGACTTCGCGGCGATCCGGGACCATTGTCAAGCGCTGGTGGACGAGTACGCGGTGAAGACACCGACCCTGGAGACACCGGTCAAGAGCCTCTCCGGCGGCAACATCCAAAAGCTCATCCTGGCGAGAGAACTCTCCGGCACACCGAAGGTGCTGGTGGCTTCACAGCCGACGCGAGGCGTCGACATCGGCGCCGCCGAGTACATCCACGTGCGTCTCGTGGCGCAACGAGCCGAGGGCACCGCCATCCTCGTCATCTCCGAGGATCTCGACGAGGTCTTCGCCCTCTCCGACCGCATCGCCGTCATGTACGAGGGCAAGATCATGGGCATCGTCGACCCGGCGGCGGCGACCCGCGAACAGGTCGGCCTCCTCATGGCCGGAGTCCAGGCGAACTCATCCTGAGCCATCCCGAGCAAGAAGCGCGATTCGATCGCGGCGGCTGCCCCGCCGGTGCACATCTCGCCTTCCAACGAATGCGGCTGTAACGCAACCGTTACTCCGCTGTGGCCGTGCCTCAACGCGGCGGCGAGATGATCTGCTGGAAAGCACAAGCAAGCAGAAGGGACATCACCATGTTCGCCAGGATCGCCATCACCGTGGCACTGGTCCTGTCGATCGTCGCCTGCGGATCGGCACTCGAAGACGTCGCGAATGACGACTCGGGCCAATCCACGACGGTCGCACCGGATCCGACGCCCACCACCTTGGACGACGACACGACCACCGACACCACCGTCGACGACACAGACGACGGTGACGTCGCAGTCGATCCGCCGGCCACGACGACGACCACCACCGACGTCGACGACACAGACGACGGTGACGAGGTCGTCGACCCGCCTGAGCAACTCGGCGACACCGAGGTGCTGGTCTACCTCTTCGGTGGACCCGATTCCGATCCCGAGAACTACGACTGCGCAGGCGTGTTCCCCGCGACGCGGCTCGTCCAATCGCCGATGGTGCTGAGCGGCGCCATCGAAGCTCTCGTCGCCGGCCCCACCGCGGATGAACGTGCCGCCGGGTACGACAGCTGGTTCTCCGAGGAGATCGGGTGGAAGGTCGACTCGGTGACGATCACCGACGGCATCGCCCACATCGACTTCACCGAGGACTCACCGTTCATCCCCAACGCTTCGACTTCATGCGGCAGTATGGGCCTCATGGCGCAGCTCGACATGACGGCGACGCAGTTCTCGTCGGTGGATCGCGCGATCTACTCGATCGGCGGAGACGTCGCCGCCTTCTACCACTGGCTCGAACGCGACGTCCCCCAGTTCTGAGCGGACATTACAAAACGGACGACCGAGAGGAGACATCTTGAGGCAGCCATCACGGAGCTCCTCGGGAGCGGTGATCGCCATCGTGGGGATCGCCGCTCTCCTCGCGCTCGGCGGACTCTTCGGTACCCGAGAGGAGACGAGGCAGGCCGATTCCCCCGACGTCCTCGGCACCGTCGCCGACGACCTCGAGGCGAAGCTCGTCGGCAAGCGACAGGAGGGCGGATTCAGCCTGCTCGGCATCACCTTCAGCCAGCCCGACCACTACGTCGAGGTCGCGTTCGCGGTCACCGCCGGTTGCGGCGAGCAGTTGGGCGACGGGGACCGCTGGCCCGTGACGAGCCCGGAGTGTGCGGGACCCGCCGACCTGGCTGGGCCGCTTCGACGTTCGGGCCGCTCGGCCGCAGGCGAGGTCATCGTCTCCGTGACGGTGGATGTCTCGGCCGACTGCTACGACGCCATCGAGCCGGGCATGAGCTGGCCATTGCTCGATGCAGCATGCGCTGCGCCTCCGCAGGCCCCCTGAGCCGCTCCGAGGAGCAACCGATCTACCGCCCGATCCCGCTCACACGCGCTACAGTCCCCGCCAGATGTATGAGGCCGCGTTGCCCCGAGCGTTTGCCGTCCCTGGGACGGCTTTTTTTCTGCCCGGTCCCGGCCCTGCTGGCGGGTCGCGCTGGACCCACGGTGAGTGACAAGGAGCACAGGCAATGACGACGAGGCGGATCACCGAGCACCTTCCCTTCGGCGAGAAGCGCGATCCGCGCTTCTTCGGTCAAGACATCCTCTCGGTGTCCCAGTTCGACCGGACCGATCTGGACACGCTCTTCGAGGTCGCCCACGAGATGTACGGCATGGTCGAGCGCATCGGCACTTTCGACCTCCTCAAGGGCAAGGTGCTCACCAACCTCTTCTACGAGCCGTCGACGCGGACCTCGTCGTCGTTCGTCGCCGCCATCGAACGCCTCGGCGGCAGCGTCGTCCAGATCAACAACGTCACCTATTCCTCGGTCTCGAAGGGCGAGACCCTGGAGGACACGGTGCGCACGATGGAGTCGTACACCGATGCGATCGTGCTCCGCCACCCGGAGCAAGGTTCGGCCGCCCGGGCGGCCGCCGCGGCGACGAAGCCCGTGATCAACGCCGGCGACGGTCCGGGTGAGCACCCGACGCAGGCGCTGCTCGACGCCTACACGATCCGCGAGGAGATGGGCGGCATCGACGGGCTGACCGTGACCATGCTGGGGGACCTCAAGTACGGCCGCACCGTCCACTCGCTCGCGAAGCTGCTCACGCTCTACGACGTCGAGATCAACTACGTCTCCCCGGAGATCCTGCAGATGCCCGACTACCTGGTCGAACAGGTCGAGGCGGCGGGCATCCCGCAGCAGGCGACCACCGACCTCGAATCCGTGCTGCCCGAGACCGACGTGCTGTACGTGACGCGCATCCAGAAGGAGCGATTCGAGAATCCAGCCGAGTACGACGCGGTGAAGGACTCCTACGTGATCACGGCGGACACGATGAGCCGCGCCAAGGACACGATGGCGGTGATGCATCCGCTGCCCCGAGTCGGAGAGATCGCGACCGAGGTCGACGCCGACCCCCGGGCGGCGTACTTCCGCCAGATGGAGTACGGCATGTACGTCAGGATGGCGCTGCTCGCCCTCGTCCTCGGCAGGGCCTGAGCCCGACCGCGCTTCGCTGCGCGGCAGGCACGCTGCGCGTACCGCGACCGCGCCGTGCGGCACGCCGCCCGTATGCTGGGCCGATGGGCGAGACCGGTCCCGAAGGCCCCGCGGCGTACCGGGATTTCACGATCGAGATCGAAGCCGGCGACGCGCCGGGCACGTACCGCGTGTCCGGCGTACAGCAGCCCGGCGACCAGCGCCCGAAGGGCACGTTCGTGCTGCCGGCCGGGCTCGACGACGACCGCGTCGACGACGTCCTCGCCGTGCGCGGTCTGGTGGCCCGCAGCCAAGCCTGGCTGAACGCCGCCGACGTGCGCGATCCGGTCGCCCTGTACTCCCGCCTCGAAGGTGACGTCTTCCCCGGCGACATCGAGAACCTCAACGACATCGCCAACCCACCCGACAACCCCCACGGCGTCGAGGGCTACCTCCGGGACCATCGCCTCGCCCGCCGCATCGCCGCCGCGCTGGGGTCCTGACGCCGCGACGCAGCGCCTCAGCCGCCGGCGTCGAGGATCGCGACTCGCCCGATGCGCGGTGCGCTCGCCGGCAACAGCCGGGCGAGACGATCCGCCTGCCCCCGCGACGTGGGAAGCACCTTGGTGATGGCGACGGCGACCTGCGCGCGCTGCGGCACGCTCTCGAGGAAGCCGTCGGGGTGTGCCAGCACCCGGAGGGCGGCGGGGACGTCGAGCACATCGCCGCGGTCACAGCCGGCGAGTGCCGCCACCCGCTCGGGCCGGTGGCACACGTCGTCGATTCGTCGACCGATCGCGTCCATGCCCATGACGATGACGACGAGCGTGGCCCCGTCGGGAACCACCGGCTCGTGTGCGCCGGGCGCCTTGAAGGGCCGTCGCCGTGCACCGTCGGCCTCGATGAGGACGTAGTCGACGCTCGTCTCGGCGTAGATGCGATCCAGGGCGTCCGGTGGCGGACCGGTGACCTTGTGCCCGTCGTCGGCAGCGATGAGCACGAGCGGACCCGGGTCGCTGCGAAGCCTCGCATCTACCTCGGCCGGCGCGGCCGAACCGGCCAGGCTGGGGAAGGCACGGGTCTGATCGCTTCCGAGCTTCGTCGTCGTCGTCAGCAATACGCGGGCGCCGCGATCAGCCAGCTCGCGCGCGAGGCGAAGCAACAACGTCGTCTTGCCGCCCGCACCGACCAGCGCGACGACCTCCCGATCGCCGATCCCGAGCTGCTCCGCCGCCGACGAGATCACGCACTCCGATTGAGATGCATCAGCACGGCCTCGAGCACGCCACCGCCGACGGCGAGCGACTTGTCGGAGATCTGGAAGCACATCGACGCGTCTGCCCGTGGATCGATGTCGCCGAGCTTCAGGCCGGGCCTGGCGATGAAGCCCGGAGCGACCATGCCCCGCACTACGCCGTGGGTGAGCGCCCGCACCGGATGTCCGGCGACCGTCCCAATGGCTTGATCGCGCATCACCCGCTCGCCGAATTCCACGAGCCATTCGACCGGCCCGCTGTGTTCGGCGCGCAGCACCCGCTGCTCGTCCTCCCCGCCGAGCCGGCCGGGCACCCCGGTGTTGGGTTCCGCCGTCCCCGCCCAGATCACCCGCCCGATGTGATGGCCGCGCATCGTCTCGACGACCGCGTGGCAATCCACCTCCGCGGTGAAGCCGGGGCCGAGCCCGATGACGAGCGGCGCTTGGTCGATGGTGGTGTCGATGTTGCGCTTTGCGACCCTGGCATCGACCAACACCTCCATCCGGCCGGCGAGCGCCTGAGGACTCGAGTCCACGAGGACGGCGATCTCACCGGTGGCGGCAACCTCGAGGGCACCATCGACCGAGTCCACGAGCTTCGCCACGAGATCCTCGACCTCGACGCGGCCCTCGGTCACCGCCGTCGAGACAGCCACGGGTCTCCTGACGGTCAATGGTGGATCGATCTCCAACACGACGACCGGGAAACCGGCACGGCTCAGCCGTGCGACGGCACCGGTGCCCAGGTCGCCACCGCCCAGGACCACGACGATGTGATCGGCGAACAGCATCATCCGCCCCTCGGCGTGCGCAAGATCTGGATCACTTCTGCCATGATCGAAACGGCGATCTCCTCGACGGTCTCGGCGCCGATCTCGCGACCGATCGGGGTCCGCACTCGCTCGAGCCCGGTGACCCCTGCTGCGATCAGCCTATCCCGCGTCGTGTTCCACCGGCGGCGGCTGCCCATCACCCCGATGTACTCGGCGGGGGTGTCCAGCAGCAGCGGGATCGCGGCTTCGTCGTAGTCGACGCTCCTGCTCACCACCACGACGGCCGTATCCGGGGTGATATCCACGGCGGCGAGCGTCTCCTCCATCGATCCCGAGACACGGACATCCGCGTCGGGGACCGCCTCCTCCGTGACCTGCTCTCGCCGGTCGTCGGTGGCGATCGTGCGGAAGCCCAGCCAGTGGGCGAGCTCGACGACGGCCTTGCCGACATGCCCGCAGCCGGCCACGAGCACCGTCGGTGGCGGCAGTGATGGCTCCACGTAGATCTCCACTTCTCCGCCGCAGACGCCGGGATCACCCTGCGTCGGGTCCACCAGGCTAAAGCTCAGCATCTGCGTCTCGCCGGTGCGCAGCGCCTTCTTCGCCACCTCGATGACGCGCGACTCCATCTCGCCCCCGCCGACGGTGCCGCTGAGCGTCCCGTCGCCGTACACGAGCATCTTGGTGCCCGCATGGCGGGGCACGGAGCGGCGCGTGGCGACCACGGTCGCCTGCACGACGGGCCGCCCCTGGTCGATGGCTTGCACCAGCTCCCTGAGGATGCGGGCGTGCTCGTCGGCGGCCACGCCTACGTCGCCTGCAACGCTTGCCAGACCCGCTCGGGCGTGAACGGGATCCGGTCGATCCGGGCCCCGGTCGCATTGGCGATCGCGTTACGAATGGCGGGCGCCACGCCGTCCTTCGGGATCTCGGCGATGGCCTTGGCACCGAACGGGCCGCTCTTCTCCATGGTCTGGACGAGGTACGCCTCGAGGTGGGGAACCTCGTCGGCGCGATAGATCTTGTAGGGACCGAACCGCGGGTTCAGCATGCGCCCCTCGTCGTCGTACACCATCTCCTCGCAGTGCCCGTAGCCAAGGGCCTGAACCATGCCCCCCTCGACCTGGCCTGCGCTCGTGACGGGATTGATCGGCACACCGCAATCGACCGCCATGATCAGCGACTCGACCGTGACCTGCCCGGTCTCGATGTCGACCTCGACCTCGGCGAATTGGGCGGCGTACGGCGGCGGCGACTCGGGGGCGACGTACGACGCGGTGCCCATGATCTGATGTTGTTGGTCCTGGTGCAGCGAGTGAAGGGCGACCTGCTCCAGCGTCACCGACCGGCCGTCTGCGGACCACGCCCGCCTGTCGGCCAGCTCGATCTCGCCGGGGGTTTCGGCATCGAGCATGATCGTCGCCCGCTCGGCGATGAGCTTGGCAACCTCTTCCGCCGCCTTCTTGACCGCCATGCCGGAGACGTACGTCGTCGACGAGGCGTAGGCCCCGGTGTCGAACGGTGTCATATCCGTATCCGCGGCGTAGACGACGACCTCCTCGAGCGGCACGCCGAGCACCTCGGCGGCGATCTGACCCAAGATGGTGTCGGCGCCGGTGCCGAGGTCGGTGGCGCCGATGAGGAGATTGAACGACCCGTCGTCGTTGATCTTGATGCTCGCCGCCCCCATGTCGAGCCCGGCGATCGCACTGCCGTGCATGCACATCGCAAAGCCGATGCCGCGCCGGATGTGAGGCCGATCGGCCGGCATCCGCCAGTCGGGGTCGTAACGGCGCAGCCATCCCGCAGCGCGCTTGCCTTGGGCGACGCACTCGGCCAGTCCGCTCGAGGTGATGACCGGCACGACCTTCATGTCGGCAGCGCCTTCCCCCAATTCGGTGGCGATGTCGAGCGGATCGCCGACCTTGGTCCAGTTGCGCCGCTTGAAGTCCAGCGCATCGATGCCCATCTCGGCGGCGATGTCGTCCATGTGCGCCTCGAGGGCGAACAGCGCCTGGGGCGCGCCATAGCCCCGGTAGGCCCCCGGTACGGGGAGGTTCGTATAGGCGACGTCGCAATCGAACTTCTTGTTCGGGCAGTTGTACGAGCTGAGCCCGCGCAGCCCGCTCACCATCTGGACGGTGAGCCCGTGGGTGCCATAGGCCCCGGTGTTGGCGACGACGCGCATCGACTGGCTGACGAGCATGCCCTCGTTGCTGATCCCCGTCTTGAAGGTGATCGTCTGCGGGTGCCGGGTCCGGCTGGAGACGAACTCCTCCTCACGGTTCAGCAGCAGCCGCACCGGCCGGCCCGTCGCCAGCGCGAGGTGACCGACGATGTCCTCGATCAACATCTCTTGCTTGGCGCCGAAGCCACCGCCGATTCGCGGCTTGATGATGCGGATCTGACGAACCGGCATCCCGAGCAGCGGCGCCACCATGCGGCGCACGTGGAAGGGAACCTGCGTCGACGTCCGGATGACCATCCGCTCGTCGCTGTCGAGCCAGGCGATCGCGATGTGCGGCTCGATCGGGCACTGCTGGACCTGGTGGACGCGGAAGGTCCGCTCGAACACCCGGTCGGCCTTCTCGAACCCGGCGGTGACGTCGCCCACCTCGGCTTCGATGTGGTGGACGATGTTCCGCGCCGGGTCGTGCGCCCCGTCCATGCCCTCCTCGTCGTGGATCACGGGGGCGGCTCCCGAGATGGCGTCGTTCTCGTCGAAGACGGCGGGCAGCACCTCATAGGTCACGTCGATCAGCTTCACCGCTTCGGCGGCGATCTCCTCGGTTTCGGCGGCGACGGCGGCGACACGGTCGCCGACGAACCGCACCTTGTTGTCGAAGCTCACCTGGTCGTACGGCAGCGGGTTGGGATAGCTCTGCCCGCCGGAGGCGTACCGGACCCGCGCAACGTTGCCGTGATGGAGCACGGCGTGGACTCCGGGCAGCGCCCTTGCCTCCGAGTCGTCGATGGCGACGATACGAGCATGGGCATGGGGGCTGTACAAGACCTTGGCGTGCAGCATGCCGCGGATCTCGATGTCGTCCACGAACGCCGGCTTTCCTTTCGCCAGCTTCAACGCGTCGACCTTCGGCTCCGGCTTGCCGACCACGTTGGTCTCGGGGACCTCGGGACTGGGGACGACCCGCGGGGACACCGCGGGCAACTCGAGGCGGTCTCCCGCCTCGGGCTCGTCGTCGCCGAGCATCAAGGGCGGCACCAGCGCCGGCTCGACCGGTGCGATCTCCTCGCCGCGCAGCATCGCCCCGGCGCGGAGCACCGCTTCGACGGGACGCACGTAGCCGGTCTCCCGGTCGAGGATTCCGGAGAGCGCATCCCGCACCTCGTCCTCGGACGGATCCGGATTCTCTTGGAGAAGGGCCTTGGCGGCGAGGATCATCGCCGGGGTCGAGTACCCCGACTGGATGGCTCCGGTGGCGACGAACGCGCGCTGGATCGGATGCAGCCCGCGACCCGGCGCGAGCCCTTCGACCGTCTCGACCGCATGGCCGTCGGCCTGAGCCGCCAGCATGATCTCTGCGGACACCAGCCGCCCGTCCACCAGGACGGCGGCGGCTCCGGTCTCGCCGGTCTCGGCGCCGAAACGGACGCTGAAGAAGCCTTCGCGGCGGAGCACCGCCCGCAGCGAGTCGCGGGGTTCGCACTCGAGTTCGTGCCGGCGGCCGTTGATCGTCAGCGTGATCCTCACGACGCCACCTCCTCGAGCACGCGTCCCGCGAGCACTCCGGCCAGCGCTTTGCGATATGCCGCCGAGCCACGGAAGTCGGCGGCGGGATCGAGCTGTGCGATGCCGTCGGGCTCGACGAGGACCGGCGACGCGGCCACGCCGGTGAGGGCGAGACGGACGGCACCATCGGGACCGATCCGGGCGTAGGCCGCGACGATCGGAACATCGGCAGGCGTGCGGCCCGTGGCCGCCCAAGCCGCCTGCCCTCCCGTCCCGGTCGTGACTCCGGTGATGATCCCGCCGGTCAACAGGCTTCGGTCGGCGAGAAGGTCGGGAAGCTGGACGTCGATCGATCCGGCCGGTCCCGCGACATGTACCACGGCGTCGTGGACGAGCAGCGCGGCGAGGAATCCGCTGTCCGGATCACCGGTGGCCACCGCACCGCCCACGGTGGCAGCGTTGCGGATCGTGTTCGGCGCCTCGCGACGAGCGGCCCCGGCGAGCAGGTCCGGCACGTCCGCCGACTCGACGACGTCCTGCAGGCGCGCGGTGGCGCCGATCGTCACCGATCCGTTCTCCGACACGATGGTGTCGAGCCCGAGCGCCTGTAGGTCGACGACCTCTACGGGATCGTCCCCAGGCTGGGTGGTGACGACCGTACCTCCGCCGATCACGACGGACCCTTCTCTGCCGAGCAAGGTCAATACACCGTCGAGACTCGCCGGCCGGTGATACTCCCGAATCGATGCCATCGCGCCTCCGACTCGTCGTGCAACGGGATCGAGCAATA
>JBFFFX010000024.1:0-13984 GCA_041557775.1 Acidimicrobiia bacterium
ACCTGGCGACCTTGGAGCCGGCCGGCCACGAGCTGCCCCAGCTCGAGGAGTACGCGATCGCCTTCGACGGACCCACCACCGACGTCCCGACCCGGCGGCTGCTCGCAGCGCTTGGCGGTATCGACGAAGCCGCGACCGTCACCGACGGCGATGCGGTGGCAGCCGGATGGGCGGCCGATCTCGCCGTGGTCATCGACCGGGACCGGCTCGTGACGGCGACCGAGGTGCCGTTCGAGCTGCGGGCGACCGACGAGCGGCCGATCCTCGAGGACGCCGTCCAGCAAGCCGCCACGGATGCGCTGGCCGCGGCCCCAACGGACGACGAGACCTTCACGGTGCGCCGGCATTCGCTACAGCGAGTGATCGCCAGCCTCCGGCCCCACCGGATCGCCGCTGCTCGGCAGCGGGCCGCGACGGCGATCGTGAACCGCCTCGCACCCACGCCGGCGGGCGATGCGCTCCTGACCGACGAAGGCACCCGTCTGCTGCGCGCCGGCGCCGCGCTCGATCCCGAAGCACCCTCGAGCCGCTCCCTCGACGAGTTGCGCGAGGTCTACGCCTCCGCCCAACGCAAGACGACGAGGCTCCAGGATCTCTACGACCGATTGCCGGCATCGACTACCCGGCCCGCGGTCGCCGCCGCGCTCGCCGATCTGACCGATGACCCCGACGAAGCCGTCACCCGGTACGAGCGTGTCCGCAGCGCGCTCGAGACCGCCGGCGGCACACTGCGAGCCGATGGCCTGGACCTCCCGGCCGTGGCCGCGCTGCTGCTGATGAACAACGACGACGAGGACGTCGGCGACTTCGTTTCCGCCTATAAGGCCACCCGAAAGCGAGGCTTTGCCCCCGATCTCGCCGTCGAATACGCCCTGGCCGGACTACGAACGGAACAAGAGATCAGCCACCTCAGGACCGAGGCGCGCAGGCTCGATCTGCCTGTGGCGATCACGGCGGCGTTGCTGCGCAGGCGCGACGACGGCCCCGAGGTCTACCGCGACTTGGCCGACCAGCTGGCAACCTACGGCGTGACGGGCGAAACCCGGCGCACCATCGCCGGCATCCTCGCCATCTCGCTCGAGCCGGCGCTGGCCATCCGGCAGTGGCTCGACGCCCGGACGGCGCTCTCGGCTCTCGGGCTCCAGGGGTCCTACGCCGACGTCGCGGCCGCCTTCGGTGCCTCGGATCCGCGCGGCCCGCGGGTGTTCGCCCTCGCCTACGCCGCCCAGCGCCAGTCGCTGGCCCGGAGCACCATCGACGATGCGGATCGGTTCGCCCCGGAGCTGGCCCACGAAGGCACGAAGCGGCAGACGGACACGTGGACGGGGGAGCCGATCCCGCGGGGTCTGTACGCCTTCGATCCATTCACCCTGCTCTTCTACCACTGGGTCATCACCCGCGGTCATCACGGCAGCTACGGCTGGGAGCCGATCTACCGGGATCAATCGTGGGCCCAGGATCGTGGCTCGTGGTGGAGCGGCACCGGCGGCTTCGGCGGGTGGGGCGGGGGCGGCGGCTTCAGTGGAGGCGGCGGCTCCTCGTGGGGCGGCAGCTCCTGGGGCGGCGGCGGTTTCGGTGGCTTCGGCGGGTTCGGCGGAGGTGGCGGCTTCGGCGGGGGCGGCGGCAGCAGCTGGTGATCACGTCAACGGCCAACCCGCGGATCAAACAGCTCGCCCGGCTCAAGCAGCGCAGCGCTCGCGAGGAGACGAGGACCTTTCCCATCGAGGGTGTGCGTGCCGCAGCGCGCGCCGCGGCCGCCGGGTGGCCGATCAAGGAGCTGATCCTCGCACCAGACTTGGCGCAACCCGAGGCCCGCGAGCTGGCGGCCGAGATCCTGAGCAAAGGGATCTCCGTCACCGAGGTGGGCGACGCCGCGTTTCACAAGATCGCCTACCGGCGCCACCCGGATGGGATCCTGGCCGTGGGTGAAACGCGAGAGCTGAGACTGGAGAACTTCGTGCTCCCAGATCCCCCGCTCGTCCTGGTCGTCGAAGCGATCGAGAAGCCCGGCAACCTCGGCGCCATGTTGCGCATCGCCGACGGCGCGGGCGCCGCGGTCATTGCGGCCGACGCCGCAACGGACGTCTTCAATCCCAACGTCGTCCGCGCCTCCCAGGGGGCGCTCTTCTCGGTGCCGATCGCGGTCGCCTCGGCCGAGGACACGGCTCGCTGGCTCGAAGCCGGCTCGTTCCACGTGGTGGCCGCACGCCCCGACGGACCCGCCGCCCCGTGGGAACTGGACCTCACCGGGCCATGCGCCATCGTGATCGGGAGCGAGCACGCCGGCCTGTCCCCTGCTTGGCGTGACGTCGAGACGGTCACGATCCCGATGCGGGGCCTCGGCGACAGCCTCAATGCAGCGGCCGCGGCCGCGATCGTCGTCTACGAGGCGGTCCGGCAGCGCGCGTGAGAGCGCTCATTCCTCGGCACGGACGAGCGTCTCGATGGCGTCGTCGCGGTCGCACCAGTGGCACACGACCCGTTCGACCGCCGCGGCGAGGATCTCCTCGTCGTCGACCGTCATATCGCCGCCGAGGGTGAAATGGGCGAAGCGCCGCCGCTTCACGGTCTCGTAGACATCGAACCTGGTCCGATTGCCGCACGCCGCGCATCGGTAGACGACGCCCGTCACGGCTTGGCGAGGCTCCAGAGGCCGTCGTCGGCGGCCAACTGGTCGATGAGCGCGAGCCGGGGCCGGGCGCGGCCGTCGTGGATGGCGCCGGTCGTCGTGATCTGCACCGGCGGTCCCTGCCGGACGAGGCTCGGCACGCCCACCACGCCCGCCGCAACCGCGGCGTCGCGCTCCTGGCCGAGGTTGCGATAGCCGGCGGCCGTGATCGCCTCCAAGAGCACGTCACCGTCCACGCCTGCGTACTTGGCGGCGACCCGATAGGTCAGCTCGTCCTCGAGCGAGTCGCCGTCGCTGTGGACGAGGGTGAAGAACGCCTCACGCAGGCGCCGCTGGCGCTGCGGTTCATGGATCGCAGCATGGGCGGCGAGCGCCCGCTGTCCGGGTGTCATCTCGTCCGGCGACGCGAGCGGCTCCTCAGGAAAGCCCTTCCATGCGACCCCTACGTGCACCCGTTCCCGCTCGGCTGCACCCAGCAAGAGGAAGAGGCGCCACGAGTCCGGATCCTCGAAGTCGAAGTAGATCGTCCCGGTGAAGTCCACGGCCCGTGAGCGTAGCCGGGAACCGCGGCGGGCCCACGGCCACGGTCACGGCCTTCGATTCGTCGTGGACCGGCACGGAACCCTGCAGCGGAGGACCCCTGGTTCCGCCCACGGCCCTCGCTCGAGATCTCGTCCGTGGCAATCGATCCTTGACATCGAACGTATGTTCGATCTACTGTCGAGTCCCCGGACGAGGACACGGCGATGCTCGGCACGCAGCGCAGCTTCGAAGACTTGGGTGCGCCGCTCCATAGCGTGCCCTTCTGTGTCCTCGACCTGGAGACGACCGGGGGCTCGCCGCACGACTGCGAGATCACCGAAGTGGGGGCGGTGAAGTACGAGGGCGGCGAGCTCACCGGGACATTCCACAGCCTGGTCGACCCGGGTACCGAGATCCCGCCGTCGATCACGATCCTGACCGGGATCACCCAGGCGATGGTGGTCGACGCCCCGGCGATCGCCGAAGTGCTCCCCTCGCTCCTCGAATTCATCGGCGATGCGGTGATCGTCGGCCACAACGT
This sequence comes from Acidimicrobiia bacterium, assembly GCA_041557775.1. Classification (GTDB taxonomy): domain Bacteria; phylum Actinomycetota; class Acidimicrobiia; order Spongiisociales; family UBA5794; genus DATHZQ01. The sequence goes on from JBFFFX010000024.1 coordinate 3,693, forward strand.
CCGGTTCGACATGTCCTTCCTGAACGCCGCCGCCCAGCGGCTCGGCTACGGCCGCCTCCCCAACCGCACCAGCGACACCGCCGCTCTGTCCCGCCGCCTCCTCGCCGAGGAGGTGCGCAACTTCCGCCTCGGCACGCTCGCCGCCCACCTGCGGTCGCCGACGTCGCCGAATCACCGGGCGCTCGAGGACGCCAAAGCCACGGCGCACGTGTTCTTCGAGCTGCTCGAGCGCGCCGGGTCGATCGGCGTCACCTACCTCGAAGACCTCATGAAGCTGCCGACCGCCCGAGGCGCCCCCCACTACGCCAAGCTCGAGTTGACCGACGCCCTGCCCCGGCGCCCCGGCGTCTACTTGTTCCGCGGCCGCAACGGCGAGATCCTCTACATCGGCAAGGCGAAGAACCTCCGCAGCCGGGTACGGTCCTACTTCTACGGGGACCGGCGGCGGCGCATCCACCAGTTGCTCCGCGAGCTGACCGCGATCGAGCATCGGGTGTGCACCACCGAGATCGAAGCCTCCATCACCGAGTTGCGGCTGATCCACGCCCACCGGCCCCGCTACAACCGCAGGTCGAAGCCTGCGAAGAGCACCCACTGGCTCCGGCTCACCAACGAGGCGTTTCCGCGGCTGTCGATCGTGCGCACCCAGCGTCCCGAGGCCGGTCTGGCCCACCTCGGTCCCTTCCGCCACCGCAGAACCGCAACCCAGGTGATGCACGCGCTGTGGGACGCCGTGCCCATCCGCCGGTGCATCGGCAGCGGAGGGCACGCCGCCTGTCGCTTCGCCCAGCTCGGCGTCGCGCTGTGCCCGTGCGACGGCAAGGTCGAGATGGGCCGCTACCGCGCCGCGGTCGACGAGCTGCTGACGGGCCTCCACCACGATCCGTCTCGCGTGCTCGACCCGCTCGTCGTCCGGATGCGCCGCCTCGCCGGCCGCTGCGACTACGAGGAGGCGGCGGAGCTGCGCGATCGGTATCGCGCCCTGGCGCGCGCCCTGGAGACCCGGCGCGCCTGGCAGGCGCTCACCGCTGCGGGCGGCATCTGGGCCGAGGACGCAGAGGGCGCCTCGATCATGGTCGACCATGGCACGCTGGCGGCGGCGTGGCAGCACCCCGATCCACCTCCCCTGCTTCCGGCGATCACGGTCCAGGAGACTGCCCCGGCGACGCCGCCGTCCGTGGCCGCGGCAGAGGAGATGTGGCTGCTGTGGCGCTGGCTGGACCGTGCCGGCGTGCGGATCGTCGACAGCTCCGCCCCGCTGCTGACCCCGATGCAGCCGGTGGGCGCCGTCACCACGCTGGCGAGCTGACGAGCCCGTGCCCGCACCGAGGCGGTAGCCTTCGCGCCCATGCGCTTCATCGTTCGAGCAGGCTCCGACCCCACCGCCCGCGCCGACGCCGCGCTGTTGCGCGCCCTCGGCCTGCCCGGCGGCGGCATCGTCCGACTCGGGACCACGCACTGCCGGGTATCGCCGGGCGACGTCCCTTCGCCGACCGCCATCCTCATCGGGCCCCGCACGCTCGAGAACGCCGGCCTCGCGATCGGCGCCAGCGTCGACGTCACCCGTGCGCCGCTCCCGGAAGCCCTCCGCCTCACGGTGAGCGCAACCGACGCACCACTCGATGCACGGCATCTCTCCCGATCGTTGCAGGGGATCCCGGTGACCGTCGGCGACAAAGTGGTCGCACGCACCGCCTACGGCGACGACGAGCGGCCCGAAGAGGTGGAGCTGGAGGTGGTGGACGTGGAGCCCGGCGGCGCCGGCCTCGTCGGCAGCTCGACGCTCGTCTCCGAAGAGGGTGAGGTGCCTCGGGACTTCGTACACCACCCCGAGGGCCGCATCGACGGGGAGGCGCCGACAACGGCCGAAGCCCTCCTCGCCGGCCTCGACAACGAGCTCGAGATCATGACCGGGTGGCTCTCGCTGCTCACCTCTCGCCGGGACCTGCCGGAAGCCTGGGGACTCCCCAGCGTCGCCGGGGTCCTGCTGGAGGGTCCTGCCGGCTGCGGGAAGTCGGCGCTGGTTGCGGCCGCGGCGGCACAGGCAGGCGCCCGGGTTCAAGAGGTCTCGCTGGAGCTGGTCTTCAAGCCGGACAAGCTGCTGGAGAGGCTCGAGAAGGCTGTCAAGACGGCGCCCAGCCCTGCGGTCATCTTCGTCGATCGTCTCGACGCCGTCGCCGGCGACGACGCGATGTTCCGCAACCAGATGGCGGCGATCATGCGCTGGTTCCTCGATGCGGTCTCCGAGCGCAGCCGGGTCGCCTGCGTCCTGGCCGTATCGTCGGTGGGCAAACTGCCGGCCTCGGTCACAGCGTCTCCGCTGCTCCCCCGCACGCTGACCATTCCGCCCCCCGACGCCGATCGCCGGGCGTTGCTGTTCGAGGCGGCGCTGGCCCGGGTACCGACCGCCGAGCTGGACTACGCACAGCTCGCCGGACGCACTGCGGGCTTCTCCGGCGCCGACATCCTCGCGGCGGTGGTCCACGCCTCGGCGATGATCGCACCCAAAGGCGGCGCCCTCTCCCAGGACCTGCTCACCCAGGCGGTATCCGAGACCACTCCGTCGCTGGGCACGACCGGCATGGGTGAGATGCCGTCGTACGGCTTCGAGCGCGTCGCCAACCTGGACGAGGTGAAGCAGCGGCTCACCGAGGCCGTCGTCTGGCAGATGACCGAGCCGGACCGCTTCTCCCGGCTCGGCATCGAACCGCCGCGGGGACTGCTGCTGTACGGGCCGCCGGGTACGGGCAAGACCTTCGTGATCCGCGCCCTCGCCCACGAGTCCGGCGCCGCCTTCTTCACCGTCAAGGGCGCCGAGCTGCTCGACAAGTACGTGGGCGAGTCGGAGCGCGCCGTCCGGGAGGTCTTCGCCCGGGCGCGGGCGTTGGCCCCGGCGATCCTCTTCTTCGACGAGATCGATGCGCTGGCGCCGGTCCGCGGCAACTCGACCAACTCGGTGACCGACTCCGTGGTCGCCGCGCTGCTCACCGAGATGGACGGGGTCTCCGATCGCGGCGACGTCTTCGTCATCGGCGCCACCAATCGCCGCGACCTCGTCGACTCGGCGTTGCTGCGGCCGGGCCGTCTGGAGACCCACCTCTACCTGGGCCTCCCCCCGCCGGAGTCCCGCCGGGCGTTCTTCGGCATCAGCGACGTGCCCTTCGCCGACGACGTCGACGTGGAGCGCATCATCGCCGCCACCAACGGCTACTCCTTCGCCGATCTCTCCGGACTCATGCGGGAGGCGGCCCTCCAGGCGCTGCGGCGTGACTCCTCCGCGATCGCCGTCACCAACGACGACATCGACTTCGCCATCGACCGCTACCGGGAAGCCGGCACCGGCGGCCCGCCGGACTGATCGAGGTCGGGCGGCCTCCAGGCCGGGGCCCGGTCAGAAGCCGCGCTGGTTGCCCGCGTACGGCGGTGCGGCGCCGGCGAGGAACTCGTCCACGTTGGGGCCGCCCAGGCGATGCAGCTTCCGGTTCCCGTAGACGTAGCTGACGACGAGGAGCGGAAGGATCGTCGGCCAGGAGGTCAGCACCTTGGCGACCGCCAGCAGCTCCGGCTGCTCGTTCACGAACAGAACCCACTGGAGCCCGGCGCGCATTGCGAAGTAGCCGGCCCACATCCAGGACACGCCCACGTAGGCCGGCCGCACATCCCGCCGCCAGTACCACTCGCGCGGCCAGCCCCGCATGAACTGGCTCGACCACGCTGCCAGCGGCTTGCCGACGAGGATGCTGATGACCGCGATCACCGCCCACCCCGCGGTCGAGAGGATGCCGGGCAAGAAGTAGCTCTCCGCCCTTCCGCTGCGCAGCGCCAAGAACGCGGTGAAGCCGATGGCGACGATGCCGGCCATCGCATAGACGACCTGCTGGCCCTTCCGCACCCGCCAGGCGGCAACGGCGACGCCGACCGCCAGGGCCGCAGTGGCCGCCCAGCCGAGACCAGCCCAGGCGTTGACGCCCACGAACACGAGTGGTGCGGGAAACGAGTCGCCGATCGTGCGCTCGCCAACGAAGAGATCCCGCAGATCGGTGCGAATGTCGTCGGCGAGGGAGTGTTCGGTCACGGCGTGGAGCCTACGGGACGTCGTCGCGCTAGTTGTCGAGCGCGGCGATCGCCTCGGCCACCGTGAACCGGTCCTCGTAGAGTGCCCGGCCGACGATGGCGCCCTCTACGCCCGAGCCGGCGAGCCGGAGCAGGTCGTCGATGGTGCCGACGCCGCCCGAGCCGATCAGTGCCATCTCAGGGGCGGCGGAGCGCACGGCGGCGATGACCTCGAGGTCTGGTCCCGTCATCTTGCCGTCACGACCGATACCGGTCACGAGCGCCCGCACCACACCGGCGGACACGGCGTCGCCGACGACCCCGCTGAGGTCCCTGCCGGCGTCGCGCCAGCCCGCCCCCGTTGCGCGCCCCCCGCGGACGTCGAGCGCCGCGACCAACTGCTCGGCGCCGATCGCCGCGACCACCTCGGCGACGAGCTCCGGATGCCAGACGACCGCCGTCCCCATCACGACCCGCGCCGCCCCGGCGGCGACCGCTCGTGCGGCCGTCGCCACGTCGCGAATGCCTCCGCCGACCTGGAACACGACGCCGGCGGCGGCCAGCGCCCGCCACAGGCCCTCGTCCTGGGTTCCGTCGCGCGCCCCGGCGAGGTCCACGACGTGCACCAGCGCGGCACCCTGCCCCATCCAGGTCGCGGCCTGGGCGACCGGATCGTCGGCGTACACGGTGACTCGGTCGTAGTCGCCCTCGACCAGGCGCACGGCCGCGCCGTCGAGGACGTCGACCGCGGGGATCACCTGCATGCGTCGGCCCGATTTCGCTGTGTCGGGATGTGTATTAGCATGATAAAACGCTATCACGCTATCACACTGAGGACGAGCGTATGGGAATGCCGATGACCACCGACGATTGGCGCAACGACGGAACCGCCGCGCTGTTCGACGCGATCATCACCCTCGATGACCGCGACGGAGCCGCCGCGTTCTTCCGCGATCTGTGCACCTACCGGGAACTCGAGGAGATGAGTTCGCGCTGGGCAGTGGTTCGGTTGCTCACCGAGGGGATCGCCTACCGGGAGATCCACGACCGCACCGGCGTCTCCACCGCCACCATCACGCGCATCAATCAGTGGCTCCAGCACGGCACCGGCGGCTACCGGACGATGCTGGAGCGCCTCGGCCTGGAGGGCGCAAGCCGATGAGCACCCTCCGCTTCGCCGTCCCCAACAAGGGACGCCTCGAGCAACCCACGGCCGCGCTGCTGCGGCAGAGCGGCATGCGGTTCGAGAAGACGACCCGCTCGCTGTCGGTCCCGGTGGGCAATGTGGACATCGAGCTGCTGTTCGTGCGCACCGAGGACATCCCGGAGCTGGTGGCCGACGGTGTCGCCGGCATCGGCATCACCGGGCTGGACCTGGTCGAGGAGGCGGGACTGCCGGTCGCCGTCGCCGCCGAGCTCGGCTTCGGCCGGTGCCGGCTGGCCGCCGCAGTGCCCGCCGTGTCCCCCGTGAAGGACGTGGCGGACTTCGCCGGGCTTCGCATCGCCACCTCGCATCCGGCGACCACGGAGCGCTTCTTCACCGACAAGGGCATCGACATCACGACCGTGCCGCTGCGCGGATCGGTCGAGGTCGCTCCCCGGCTCGACGTCGCCGATGCGATCGTGGACCTGGTGAGCAGCGGGAGCACCCTCCGCGTCAACGGGCTCCGTCAGGTCACCACGCTGCTCGAATCCCAGGCGGTGCTGATCCGCCGTCGCGACCTCGAAGGCGCCGAGTCCGCGCTGGCCGACCGGGTGGCCACGATGCTCCGCGCCGTGCTCGCCGGACGCCAAAAGCGCTACGTGCTGATGAACGCACCCGGCGATGCCCTCCCCGCGATCACCGAGCTGATCCCCGGTTTCGATGCGCCCACAGTCATGCCGATCGCCGACGATCACAAGGTCGCCGTCCACTCGGTGGTCGACGCCGACGAGGTCTGGGGTGTTCTGCCGAAGCTGAAAGACGCAGGCGCATCGGCGATTCTCGTGCTGCCCATCGAGCAGCTGATCCCATGATCGACCTCCAGCGCATCGATCTGGCGACGGCGACGCAGAACGCGATCGCTGCATTGACCACCCGCTCGGCGGTGCCCGACCCGGACACGCGGCGCCGGGCGGCCGAGATCGTCGCCGAGGTCCGCAGCGGGGGCGATACGGCACTCCGCGAGGCGTCGCGGCGATTCGGCGGCATGCGGCGCGACGGTGCACTGCGCGTCCCCGAGGCAGAGATCGCCGCGGCATGGCGGGACGCTCCCGACGACCTGCGGCGGGCGTTGCACGCCGCAGTCGACAACATCCGCCGCGCCCACGTCCCGCAGCGGCCGGGCGACAGCGACGTCGAGGTCGTACCCGGCGTCCGCCTCGAACGCCGGTGGCAGCCGCTCCGCCGCGTCGGCGTCTATGCCCCCGGGGGCCGCGCTCCGTATCCGTCCTCCTTGCTCATGGGCGTCGTCCCGGCGCAGATCGCCGGAGTGGCGGAGATCGCCGTCATGTCCCCGGCCGACGACGACGGGAACGTGTCGCCGGCCTTGCTCGCCGCCGCCGGCTGCGTCGGCGTGACCGAGCTGTATGCGGTTGGCGGGGCGCAGGCGGTCGGCGCCCTCGCCTACGGCACCGAGACCATCCCCCGGGTCGACAAGATCGTCGGGCCCGGGAACGCCTGGGTCACGGCCGCCAAGCTGGCCGTCTACGGCGATTGCGCCATCGATCTCCCGGCCGGTCCCAGCGAGGCCCTCGTCGTCGCCGACGACACCGCCGAGCCCCGGATCGTCGCCGCCGACCTGCTGTGCCAAGCCGAGCATGGTCCGGACTCACCTGTGCTGCTCGTCACGACGTCGCCCGGCCTCGCGGGTGCGGTCGAGAGGGAGATCGCGGCGCTGCTCCCCCGCCTCGAACGCGCGCCGATCCTGATGAAGTCCCTCGGCGATCACGGCCGCATCGTGCTCGCCCCCGACACCGACGCCGCGATCGCCTTCGCCAACGACTACGCCCCGGAGCACTTGAGCGTCCACACGATCGATGCCGCCGCGGTCGCCGATCGGCTCGCCTCGGCCGGCTCGGTGTTCGTCGGCGCCTGGTCCCCGGAGTCGGCGGGCGACTACGCCACCGGCGCCAATCACGTGCTGCCGACCGGCGGACTCGCCGGAAGCTACGGGCCGCTCTCGGTGGAAGACTTCGGATCCTGGCGCCAGGTACAGCACCTCACCCAGGAGGGACTGGCGGCGCTCCGGCCGACCATCGCCACCCTCGCCGAAGCGGAGGGGCTGACCGCGCACCGCCTCGCCGCCGACATCCGATTCGAGGTGATGTCATGAGCGCACCCCGCTACAAGTGGCAGCCGACCACGGCCGACATCGCCGCCGCCGCCGGCATTCCCGTCGCCGAGGTCGTCCGTTTCGACCACAACACCTCGCCGTTCGCCACGCCTTGGGCGCAGGAGATCCTCGCCGCGGTCGCACCCGGGCTCAACGAGTACCCGGGTGCGGACTACCGCCCGATCCGCGAGGCGGTCGCCCGCAGCACGGGTGTCCCGGCGGATCACGTCGCCGTCGGCGCCGGTGTCGACGAGCTGCTCCTCCTCGTGGGCAGGGCATTCCTCGACCCCTCCCGGCGTGCCGTGGCCATCACACCGACGTACCCCCTGTACAAGATCGCCACGCTGCAGGCCGGCGCCCAGCTGATGGAGGTCCCGACCGCGGCGCCGGACTTCGCCTTCCCGGCCGACGAGATGATCGACGCCGCCCGGGACGCCGACGTGACGTGGGTCTGCGTTCCCAACAACCCGACCGGCGACCGCATCGACGACGACGTGATCACCGCGCTGATCGCGGCGACCGACGGCATCGTGGTCATCGACGCCGCCTACGCCGAGTTCGCCGGCGACGACTGGGCGGCGTGGGTCGAACGGCATCACAACGTCCTCGCCCTCCACACGCTCTCGAAGGGCTACGGCGTCGCCGGAATCAGGGTGGGCTTCGCCCTCGGCCATCCGGACCTCATCGACGCAATCGACGGCGTGCGCCCGCCGGGCAGCATCTCGAGTCTGTCTGCGGAGGTCGCCATCGCCGCCCTCGACTCCCCAGATCGGATGCGCCGGCAGGTCGACGCCGTCACCGGAGAGCGCGAGCGCCTCGCGCTTCGCCTCGCCGAGACCCGGATGCGGGTGTTGCCGTCGCAGACCAACTTCCTGCTCTGTGAGGTGGGGCCCGAAGCCCGCCGCATCGGGGAAGCCCTGATGGGCAAAGGACTCGTCGTGCGGATGTACCCGGAGGGCGGCCCCCTGGCCGACTACCTTCGCTTCACCGTGCGATCTCCCGAGGACGACGAGCGCCTGCTGATCGCATTGGAGGAAGAGCTGTGAGACGCGCCGAACTGCAGCGCACGACGAAGGAGACCGACGTCCGCGTCGAGCTCGACCTCGACGGCACGGGGACGAGCCGCGTGGACACCGGCGTCGGGTTCTTCGACCACCTGCTCACCTCGCTCGCCCACCACGGGTTGTTCGACCTCGACATCGCCACCGAGGGCGACACCCATATCGACGACCACCACACCGTGGAGGACACCGCCCTCGTGCTCGGATCGGCGTTCGCCGAGGCGCTCGGCGACCGCGCCGGCATCAACCGCTATGGCGACGCCACGGTTCCGATGGACGAGGCGGTGGCCACCGCAGTCGTCGACGTCGGCGGAAGGCCGTATGCGGTGATCGACGTGCCCTTTCGCGCCGAGCGCATCGGGGCGATGTCCACTCAGATGATCCCCCACGCCCTCGAGGCGTTCGCGCGGACCTCCGGCACGACGCTCCATCTCACAGCCACCGGCCGCAACGACCACCACGTCGCCGAGGCGGCCTTCAAAGCACTCGCCAGAGCCCTGCGGGTCGCAGTGGCCGTCGATCCGCGCCGCAGCGGCATCCCCTCGACGAAGGGCACGACGTGACTCGCATCGCCGTCGTCGATCACGGTGCAGGCAACCTCGTCTCGATCGGTCGCGGGCTGGAGCGGGCGGGGGCAGCCACGGTGTTCGCCTCCTCACCGGCGGACCTCGACGGGGCCGACGGCGTCGTGCTTCCCGGCGTCGGCACGACGGCGGCCGCGATGGCGCGCCTGGAGGCGGCCGGCATGGTCGATCCGCTGCGCGAGTGGGAGGGACCCCTGCTCGGCATCTGCGTGGGTCTCCAATTGCTCTTCGATGCGTCGGACGAGCACGACGGAGGTGCCTGCCTGGGGCTCATCGGCGGCACCGTGCGCCGGCTCGAGGCCGCCCCGCTCCTCCCCCACATCGGCTGGAACGACGTCGCAGTCAACGGCCACCCGATCTTCACGAACATCGCCTCCGGCACACCCTTCTACTTCGTGCACAGCTTCGCCCCGGTGCCGGCTGATCCGACGGTGGTCATCGGAACGGCCGAGTACGGCGCGCCGCTCGTCGCCGCGGTTGCCGCCGAACGCCGCGTGGGCGTCCAGTTCCATCCCGAGCGATCGGGCCGCGCCGGGCTGCGGTTGCTCGCCAACTTCGTCCGAATGTGTGGACCGCATGCTGCGTAAGCGGATCATCCCGTGTCTCGACGTCCACGCCGGGCGGGTCGTGAAGGGCGTGCAGTTCGTCGACCTGGTCGACGAGGGCGATCCCGTCGAGTTGGCGGAGCGCTACGTCGCCGAGGGCGCCGACGAGATCTGCTTCCTCGACATCACCGCGAGCCATGAGGCCCGCGACACCATGCTCGACGTGGTGCGGCGCACGGCCCAGAACGTGTTCGTCCCCCTGACCGTCGGCGGCGGCATCCGCTCGGTCGACGACATGCGCGCCGCACTGCGCGCCGGGGCGGACAAGGTGTCGGTCAACACCGCAGCCGTGAACCGGCCCGACCTGATCTCTGAGTGCGCCGCCGCCTTCGGCACGCAATGCGTCGTGCTCGCCATCGACGCCAAGCGGCGCGACCCCGGCGAGGGGTGGGAGGTGTACGTCCACGGCGGCCGAACGCCGACGGGACGCGATGCCGTCGCATGGGCGGCCGAGGGGGCGCGGCGTGGCGCCGGAGAGATCCTGCTCACCTCGATGGACCGCGACGGAACCAAGGACGGCTACGACCTCGCGCTGCTCGACGCGGTGCGGGCCGCGATCTCGATCCCGGTCATCGCCTCGGGTGGCGCAGGCACCATCGACCACTGCGTCGCCGCGCTGCGTGACGACCGCTCCGACGCCGTGCTCGCCGCATCGATCTTTCACCGTCGCGAGAT
>JBFFFX010000025.1:0-13919 GCA_041557775.1 Acidimicrobiia bacterium
AGACCCAGGAAGTCCGCCAGCCGCCGGTTGGCGCGCAGACTGGCGAACATGCTGCGGACGTGGCGAAGCGGGCGCGGTGGCGGCGGTCCCTCCGGGCGTCCGGGGAGCTTGCGCGCCCACCATGCGAGCGGAAACGCGATGACATACACCAGGAACGGTCGATAGACGCCGCCTGCCGCCAGCGCACCGCCGAGCACCGGGGCGAACAATCCGGTGACCGTGATCGCCGCGCTGTTGATTCCGAGCATCCGGCGCCGCTCCACCCCCGGCGGCCAGAGATCACCGATCACGACCACGCCGAGACTGAGGATGCCCGAGGTGCCGATTCCCTGCAACGCCCTCACCGCAACGAGCGGCCAGAAGGACCGGGCGAAGAAGCCGAGGGTGCCTCCGATTCCAAACATCAACAGGCTGGCGACACCGACGAAACGGCGCCCCCGTAGATCGGCGAGATACCCGATGAAGATGGCGAGGAAGATCCCGGGGACCGCCACGACACCCTGGACCAGCCCGATGACCCCGCGAGACACGCCGAGCTCTGCGGCGAGGTCGGGCAGCGCCGGACTGATCAGCGAGAACGTCAGGACGCCGGTGCCGCTGATGGCGAGCACGAGCAGCAGGAGCTGCCGGGGGTTCGCGGACTCGTCCGTGGTCACGGCGAGAGGCTAGAGCCTGCAAGGACCCGGCAATCCGTGGCGGTCGACGACGGCGACCGTCGCCGCGACAACCGGACAGGGGTGCTCTCGCCGCCTGACGACGGCGGCGGATGCTCCCTACCCTGCGGAGGATGCCGGACACCACCGTTGCGCTCGCCGACTACATCGAGGGACGCCTGCCGGACGTGTGCGTCGTCACCGGCCGCGGCACCACCGATCGCTTCCTCCACGTGACGGAAGTGCTTCCCGAGGGGACCGTCAACCGGATGCTCGCCAGGATCGAGCGCATCGTGACGGCGCCGCCCCGCTTCGGCCGGGTGCTGGTGGTACACGGGTCGATCCCTCTCGACGAGCTGGTGCAGACCCGGCTGCGGCGCGTGCGCCGTGCCGGCTCGGCGTTGCTCGTCGCGGCGTTGGTTGCGCTGATCGCCATCGCCTGGTCGGCCGCGCCGTGGGCACCCGTCGGGGCCTCGGCGGCGATCGCCGTCACCGCAGTCGCGGCGTGGATGCGCACGACGCCGCGGCGCCGCCTCCCGCGGGTCCTCGTCGACGAGGGCGGCGACACGGTGAAGCTCCGCAACGTGCACGCCGCGTTCGCCCGCGCCGCCGCGGCGCGACGCAACGGCTAGAGCGGCCTGGGTGCGCTGCCCCCAGACGTTGTTGACACTCGGTATGAGGGAGCGCCCGAGCGCTGTCGCCGACCGGATACAGAGCCTGGTGACCAGCAACGCGGGCCGAGCGCATCGGTGATGCTTGGCGCTGTCTGGGCGTGTGGGCGATACGGCGCACACCTGTTGGCCTGGGCTTTGGAGTGTGTATCCTATGCGCATGGCCCGTGTCAACGTCTACCTTCCCGATGATCTTGCCGCAGAAGCCAAGGCCGCCGGGCTGAATGTCTCCAACCTGACCCAAAAGGCGCTGCGTAGCGCGCTCGCTGCCAGCCGAGTCGATGACTGGCTCGACGACGTCGCGGCCATGCGTCCACTCGGCATCAACCACCGCGCTGTCGCCGAGGCGGTGGCCTCCGCAAAGGACGACTTCGAGCGTGGCTGAGTCGGTGATCATCGACGCCTCCGCAATGGTCGATCTGCTCGTCGGGTCACCGATGGCGGCAGCGGTGCAGCATCGACTCCGCGGTCACGAGCTCCATGTTCCCGCACACTTCGATGCCGAAGTGCTTTCCGCCCTCGGCCGCCTGCAGCGAGCTGGCGAGCTAACTGTCCGCCAGGTCACCGCCCGGCTCCAGCACGTGTCCGCTGCCCCGCTTCAGCGACACCTTCTTGCCCCGATGCTCAACGGCGCGTGGAAGCTCCGTCACAGCCTGAGGTTGGTGGACGCCCTCTACATCGAGCTCGCCAACCGACTCGACGCCCCCGTCGTGACTACTGATACGCGCCTCGCAGCTGCATCACCGGTCGTTGAGCTCCTCCCCACCAACTGACCGCACCGATCCTCAAATTGCCGCTCGGCGCCGTTTGGTTGGGTGCGCGTTCGTGATCGGGATCTGTTGATCTGGGCAGGGACCGTGCTGTATATTGTGCTGTATGTCAGCGACTCGCACCCAGGTATACCTCACCGAAGAGCAGCGCCAGCGCATCGACGCCCTCGCCGAAGCGGAAGGCGTGACCATGGCCGAGATCATCCGGCGTGCCCTCGACTCGTACTTCGAAGACGAGACACCCGACCCGGAGCTGGCGCTGGTGGCGACTTTCGGCGCAGCTCCGGACGCCAGGGTGCCGAGTCGGGATGAATGGGAACGTGGCTGACATCCTCGTCGACACCGACGTCTTCATCGACCACCTCCGAGGCATCCGGCAGCTCGCTCCCGGCCGTCACCGACTGCACTACTCAGTCATCACCCGAGCCGAGCTCTTCGCCGGCAACACCGGCTCCCATCTGGTCAGCACCCTCCTTGCCCCGTTCAGGGAGATCCCGGTCGATCGCGCGGTGGCGGAACGTGCGGGCCGAATCCGCCGAGAAAGCGGCATCCGTCTCCCGGACGCCCTCATCGCGGCAACCGCAATCGAACACCGTCTCGGTCTTGCCACCCGGAATCGATCCGACTTCGAGCCGGTGCGGAGCCTCCGCCTCAGAGAGCTGTAGCCGCGCCCGTACGTGCCTCGATCCCGGACACTCGACGGAAGGCTTGTTCGTGCACCCGATTTGGCGATCGACGTGGTCAGGCTGTCGTCGAGTGGCGTCAGCTCGAGCCCCCGGGGGATTGTCGAAGGAGCTGGCCCATGCGGCGCACCGGAACGGCTGGATCGTCGTGGGCCGCTAGCCGATGGGCTCTAGGTGTTGGGTGATGACGTCGACCACCTGCATCATCGCCAGGCCGAACGCATCCTCGGTTGCGGTGTTCTCCGCAGCCCCGATTGTCACCCCGTACTCGGGTAGGTACACCGACACAGCAGAGTAGAACGGGTCGCCTCCCGAATGGCCTATCACCAAGGCCCCGCCGAACACCTCAGGTTGATAGGTGACGGCCCCCAGGCCGTAACCAGACAGCAGGGGCGACTCTTCAGCGTCGGGGCCCAATGGCACGAAGTCCAGCATCTGGTCCATCGAATCGGCGCTCAGCACGATGCGGTCGTGGTACAAGGCTCGGGCCCACGCAGCCAGGTCCTCGGGGCTCGCAAACACGCCACCCGCACCCGCCTCCGGCATGGTGCCCGTCGAAGGGAACTCCGAGTACGGCTCGAGGACACCGGGAGCCGGATCGGCCTCGGGTGCATAGCGGCTGATGTCAAACCAGCCCTCGGCAACGACTCCCGGCGCCGGCTCCTCGAAGAAGTAGAACGAGTATCCATGTGCAGCGGCTCGAAGAAGCGGTCCCTCAGTTCAACGGAGACTGTCGATCCGGTTGATGACTCGATGATCTGTCCAAGCAAGATGTAGCCAGCGTTCGAGTAGTGCCATGAGGTGCCGGCGGGGAAGTACGGCTCCGTCAGGAAGCGCGAAAGCAAGTCGGCGTCGGTCCACTCCCGATCCGGCTCGGCGAACACGGTCGACCAGAAATCGGGATGTCGCACGATCCGGGCGACACCACTGGTGTGATTGAGCAACTGGCGGATCGTGATGGTCTCATCGACGTTGCCATAGCTGGGGAGCCAATCGGCGAGTTGATCGTCAACTGACAGCTTTCCCTCCTCGGCCAGCTGCAGGACCAGCGCCGCAATGAAGTTCTTGGTAATGCTCCCTGCACTGAACGACATCTCGGCGGTGACGGGCACCCCCGGCTCCGCTTCCCCGGCAACGCCGACCCACGTCTCATAGCCGGGAACCATCACTGCCAGCGAATAGCCGATCGCATCATCAGGCGCAACAGCGCCGTCAACGATGCTCTGGAGTTCAGCGCCGAACGGCAATACCGGCGGCTGACGTGTTGTCGTCGTGGCAGTCGGTTGTGTCATGGCTGCAGGCTGTGTCGTCGCCGCCTCCTCGCCACCGTCACCGCAGGCGGTCAACCCGGCTCCAACCAAGACACAGACGATCAGCATTCGTATAGGAAAAGATCCCCGCCGCGTGATAGCTCCTCGGCAGTCCACCTGACACGCATATCAGAGACACCGGGCGACCACCAGGGGCCACGGTCACGTCGGGGGCGGGCAGTCCTGGGTTCGCCGTAGCGTGGAGGCGCTATGTCGCGCGTACCCGCGACGTCACGCCCCTCGGCCAGCGTGATCGCATTGGGGGCGAAGCGAAACCGAATGCCCGGGAAGACTCGACAGTGGTCCCGAGGCGTCGGCAGACGTATCCGCACACCGATGTGCCTCGCTCTGGGCGTTCGGCGAAGTGCTCGTTCGTGCTTCGGTGATCTGCTGATCAGCGTGGGTCACACCAGGATGACTATGTAGTCAATGTCACACCAGTAATGTATGTTGGCGACATGAAGACGATCACCATCACTATCCCCGACGAGCTCGATGCAGAGGCCGCCGCTGAGGCGAAACGGCTTGGCATCTCGAAATCCGAGCTGATCCGCCGCGGCCTGAACGCACTCTTACCCGATCACGGTATCGAGGCGGAAGGAGATCCATGGCGTGGACTGGCCGGTTTCGCTTCTGGCGACACGACGGCGGAACCAGATGAGATCGACCGGGTCGTCTACGACTCGTGAAGTTCGCCGACACCAGCTGGTGGGTGGCATGGTCGCTACCCGGTGATGGCCGCCACGTAGAAGCGTTGGCGCTACTGGATCACCTCGGCGCTGCCGAGCAGGTGCTGACGACAAACCTCATCGTGGGCGAGACCTGGACATTCCTTCGCCGCAAAGATGGTCACCCCACGGCCCTCGCTTTCCAAGACCGGGTTCGCCTTCTCGGCGAGCAAGCCAAGCTCACTGTGCACCGAGTGACTGCGAAGCAGGAGGACAAGGCATGGGCCTGGCTACGAAAGCACGACGAACGTGCATACTCGTTCGTCGATGCCACCAGCTTCCAAGTGATGCGCGACCGACGCCTCCGAGAAGCGCTGGCATTCGACCAAGACTTCGCAGCCGCGGGCTTCCTCGAACTCCGGCCGTAACCGATCCGGGAAGTGATGCGATGAGCTATTCGGGAGTCGGTGAGTCATCGCTCGGGATCAGTCGATCGGGTTCACACAACCGGCCGTTACATCGAGATCACGCACCATACATAATGCCACCATGCCGCACGTACGGTCTGGACCCCCGAGAATGTCCTCCTGATATCCCTCGATCAGGATGTCAACGAGCTCTTCGACATCGGGTGCAGACATGAGGTCGTCAGCAAAGCGTTCGATGCCAACGCGCCACCCACGCACAACACCTGCCACCCCCGCACGATCTCGCGGCCCCACCCCCGTGCGCCAACCGGCAATCCCGCGCGCGCAGACGGACTCTGCTGAGCACTCTCGCGGCGGACCCGACATCGGCCGAAGGTGCCAAGAACCTCGCGGGGCCGCGCACCCCTAGGGCGCCCCCCATCCACCGCCGCCGGGGGTGAGGACCCGCAAACGGTCCCCGGGTTCGACCTCGAAGGTGGTCTTGCCCGGAAGACGCTCGGCGGTGCCGTCCGTCCGGATCAACCAGTCCTCGCCGCACGCGCCCGGCTCGCCACCGGCGAGTCCCCACGGGGGCACGACCCGCCGCTCGCCCATGAGCGAGACCGTCGCCGCCACGCCAAACTCCAGCTCGCGCTCGATCCCCTCCCCTCCGGGATAACGACCGGCCCCGCCGCTGCCCCGCCGCAGGCGATAGGCGCGCACCCGGAACGGGTAGTGCGTCTCCAGCGACTCGATCGGCGTGTTCTTCGTGTTGGTCATGCCGGTGTGGATGCCCGACTGCCCGGGCCGCCCGGGACGGCCCCCTTGGCCTCCGGCGATGGTCTCGTAGTAGGCGAAGTCGTCGGTCCCGATGAGCACGTTGTTCATCGTGCCCTGGCCGGCCGCCGGCACCCGATCTGGGGCGGCCTGGGCCAGCGCACCCAACACGACGTCGGCGATGCGCTGGCTTGTCTCGACGTTGCCGGCGGCAACGGCGGCGGGCGGAATCGCATTCACCAGCGTGCCGGCCGGAGCGATGAGGTGGACCGGGCGGTAGCAGCCGCCGTTGGCGGGGATGGTCGGGTCGGTGGCGACCCGCACCGCGTAGTAGAGACACGATCGGGTCACCGCATCGACGGCGTTGATGTTGCCGGCCACCTGGGGCGCCGTGCCGGAGAAGTCGGCGAGGATCTCGCCGCCGTCGATGTGCACGACGACTCGGATCGGCACCAGCTCGCCCTTCCACTCCATCACGTCCTCATAGGGATAGGCGCCGTCGGGGAGGCCGGCGAGGGCTTGCGCCATCCGCCGCTGTCCGTAGTCGAGCAGGGCATCGGTCACCCTTGCGAAGGGGGCCACCCCCTCGGCCGCGGCGAGCGCGGCCAGCCGCCGCGCTCCGGCCTCGTTCGCCCCGAGTTGCGCCGAGAGATCCCCCAGCCGCTCGGCCGGAGTACGCGTCGCAGCCAGGAACGGCTCTACGAAATCGGGGAGCCATTCGCCGCGACGCACGGCAGGGGTCGGGCCGACCCGGTGCCCCTCCTGGTCGACGGTCGTTGCATGGGCGGGCATCGAACCCGGCGCCTCGCCGCCGACGTCGGCGTGGTGCGCCCGGTTCGCCACCCACCCCACCAGCGCACCGGCGACGTGCACGGGTCGAACCAGCGTCAGATCGTTGAGGTGGGTCCCGCCGTGATACGGGTCGTTGACCGCGTACTGCATGTCGGGAGGCAGGTCACGGCCGAAGGTGTCGAGCACCGCGGCGACCGACGCGGGCATCGATCCGAGGTGCACCGGGATGTGCTCCGCCTGCGCGAGCATCTCCCCGCTGGGCACGAACACCGCGGCCGAGCAGTCGGCGCGCTCCTTGATGTTCGGCGAATACGCCGTTCGCCGCAGCACCACCCCCATCTCCTCGGCGACCGACGCGAGTTGGTTGCGGGCGAGTTCGAGCGCGATCGGATCGACGGTCACCATTCGATCTCCAGAGCTCCGGAGTCGTGGACGACGGCTCGGTCGCCGTGTGCCAGATACGTGGTTGCCTCGCGCTCCTCCACGATGGCCGGACCGACGACTTCGTCCCCCGGCGCCAACCCGGCCCGGCTGACGACCGAGGCCTCGGCGATCCCCTGGGCCGTGATCACCGGGCGCCGCCCGAGATCGACGGGTCCCACAGGCGCCGGGACGGGCATGTCGGCGAAGTGGAGTGCCGGCCTGCCGGTCGCTTCGGCGCGGATCGTGACGACCTCGACGGGATCGTCGGGCCGGGCGAAGCCGTTGCGCGCACGGTGGAGCTCGTGGAAGTCCCCGGCGAGCGCATCCCAGCCGCGGCCGATCACGTAAGGAACCGTCACCTCGTGCGCTTGCCCGAGATAGCGCACGTCGATCCTCACCGCGACGGCCGCGACAGACGCCCCGACATACTCCTCCAACCGCTCCCGTGCCGCTGCCGCCACCGCCGCGGCTTCGGCGTCGAGATGGTCGCCGCGGTCGGCGAGCAGCAGTGTGCCCTGGGCAACGTCGACCCGGGGGGGACTGAACAACAACCCGAGCGCCGAGAAGACGCCGGCATAGAGCGGCACGAGCACCCCGGACATGTCCAGCCTGCGCGCCAGGGCGGTGGCGTGGAGTCCTCCGGCCCCGCCGAAGGCTACGAGTGCCGCCCGCCGCGGGTCCGCTCCTTCCTCGAGCGACACCTTGCGGATCGCACCGGCCATGACTTCTTCGACGACGACGGCGATGCCCCGGGCGGTGGCCACGCCGTCGAGATCCAACTCACCGCCGAGCCGCTCGACGGCGGCCGTGGCGAGATCACGCCTGAGGGGGAGGCTTCCGGCGAGCTTGGCATCGGCTGGAATGCGGCCGAGGACGACGTTGGCATCCGTGACGGTGGGTTCGACTCCACCGCGGGCGTAGGCGGCCGGACCAGGGACCGCACCCGAGCTGCGCGGACCGACCCGCAGCGCCCCCCCGGCATCGCGCCAGGCCACGCTGCCGCCGCCGGCGCCGACGGTGTGGATCGCCACTGCGGGCAGCCGACACGGGTATCCGGCCACCTCGCGTTCGTAGGACACCTCGGGGCGGCCGCCTTCGATGCGGCAGACATCGGTCGAGGTGCCACCCATGTCGAACGACACCAGCGTCTGCCGGCCGGTGGCCTCGCCCAGTGACGCGGCCGCCGTCACTCCGCCGGCGGGACCCGACAACAGGATGGCGGCGGGGATACGGGCCGCCTCCGAGATCGGGATGAGGCCGCCGGAGGAGCGCATCACCAGCACGTCCTGAGGCAACCCCGCTTCGGAGCATCGCATCACGAGACCCTCGAGGTACCGGGCGACCTCGGGAGCGAGATACGCATTCAGCACGGTGGTCAGGGTGCGCTCGAACTCGCGGAACTCGGGAACCACCTCGCTCGACAGCGAGATCGGAAGCGCGGGAAGGATGCGGCGGAGCGCGGTGCGGATGCGGCGCTCCCGCTCCGGTTCGGAGAACCCGTAAAGCATCGAGACCGCAACGGCCTCCGCAGAGGCGAGACCGCTCGGCGGATCGCCGTCCCCCGACCACTCGAAGCGGAGCTGCGGAGGCACGAGCGGCGGCGAGCGATCGAGAAAGGAGTCGTAGAGAGACGGCCGATGCTGCCGACCGATCTCGATGAGATCAGCGAATCCGGGACTGGTCACGAGCGCCGTCGTCGCCCCGCGTCGTTCGAGAAGTGCGTTCGTCGCCACCGTCGTGCCGTGGAGGAACTCGCCGACAGGACCGAGGCGGCCGGCTCCGACCATCACGCCAACGCTCTGGTCCTCGGGGGTCGACGGCTCCTTGCCCGTCGTCAGCGACTCGCCGTCCCAACGGACGAAGTCGGTGAAGGTCCCGCCGACATCGACGCCCAGCACTGCGGTCACGATCCGAACCGCCTGCGGCTACGATCGGGAACCGGAGGAAACGAGGAGCTCATGGCCGTCACCATCGCTGCAACGCCGAACCCGAACGCCCTCAAGTTCTCCGTCGGGACCGACGTCGGCGGACCCAAGACCTTTGTCGCCGGACGGGAGGCGGACGACCCGCTCGCCGCACGGCTCCTCGCCCTCGAGGGCGTGACCAGCGTCTTCATGACCGCCGACTTCGTGACACTTTCGAAGCATCCCGACGCGGGCTGGGACGTCATCGCGGAAGAAGCCAAGGTGATCCTGGAAGCGCACTTCGGGTAGGGCGACGCGGCACTCAGTGTCGCGCGCTCCCGATCACGGCGATCCACGGCTCGAGCTCGGCAAGCGGCCACTCCTCGACCTCGAGGGCCGCAGCGGCATCGACCACGGCGCCGTATCGACGTGAGTCGAGCATCTCCAGGCCGCGCCAGGACCCGAACTCGATGCCCGCCCGATGCTCGGCCGGGGTGCGGAACACGCCGACGGGCCGATCGAACTCGAGTGCCGTCTTGTCTCGCAGCCCTGCCCGGACACCCGCCATGGCCAGTTGCAGCGAAGTCGCCGATCGCATGGCCAGCGTGGCGGCGATCTCGGGATGCATCGCATAGAACAACGCCGCCGGATAGCGAGAGGGCGGCGCCGACCGCAGCCGGGCCATGTCCAGCTCGGCGAGCACGAGCGTCCCGCCGCGTCGCAGCCAGGCCACCCCGATCGCAGCCGCCCGGTCGACGGCGGACGGCGACGACCATGCATGCAGCATCACCACCCCGTCCACGCTGTCGTTCCGTGCGAACTCGGTGGGATCGGGACCGAGCCGGCTCTCGTCGGCGATCACCGTCGTGACTCCGAGCCGCAGCAGCGCATCGCCTACCTGATGGGCCCCGGGGCCGCGCACGACGACCGTGCCCTCCATCTCGATACCCGCCGCGCGGGTGACATCGGACCACACGGCGGCCTCGAGGGCAACGAGATCGAGCATGAGCGACAGCGTAGCGAACCCCTGGGCACCGACATGAGCCGCGGTCCGGTGGCGGAGACGGCTGCCGGAGTCGGCAAACATGGGAACATCGAATGGACGCGAGGAGGCGCATGGCGGGCGGTGGACGTCGTATCCAGCGGCTGGCAACCGGGTTGCTGGTGCTGATGACCGCGACCTTCGTCATCGCCGGCCTGATCGAACGCACCCAACCGTGGGTCGGGTGGATTCGCGTCACCGCCGAGGCGGCGATGGTCGGCGCACTGGCCGACTGGTTCGCCGTCACTGCGCTCTTTCGCCACCCGCTGGGCATTCCGATCCCGCACACCGCCATCATCCCCAGCCGCAAGGATCAGATCGGCCGGGCCTTGGGCCGCTTCGTGCAGGAGTCGTTCTTGACCAAGGCCAACGTCGTCACGCGGGTTCGGGAGGCGGCCCTCGCCGAGCGCATCGGTGCCTGGCTCGACGATCCCGCCCACGTCGCCCAGATCACGCACCAGATCACCGACGGATTGGCCGCCGTGGTGGCGTCGCTCGACGACGAGGAGCTCCGACCTGCGGTGCGCGACGTCGTGCTGGACCGCATCCGCAGCATCCACTTCGCCCCGCTTGCTGCGCGAGCCCTGACGGCCGCCACCGCCGAGGGCCGCCATCAGGATCTGGTCGACGCCTTCTTGCCGGCGTTGGGTCGCGCGCTGGATCAGAACCGGAACGAGCTCCTCGACGCCGTCGCCGTGACATCGCCGTGGTGGGTGCCGCGCGCAGTCGATGAGACGGTGCTCGACAAGGCGCTCGATGTCGCCCACAACTTCATCGACGACGTGTCCTCCCGCCGGTACCACCCCGTCCGCATGCGGATCGATGCCGTGACTGCCGAGTTTGCGGCGCGGCTGGAGTCGGACCCCGCCTTGATCGCTCGCGGGGAGGAGCTGAAGGAGGATCTCCTGTCGCACCCGGCCGTGCAGCGCTACCTCGACGGCCTGTGGGAAGGCACCAAGACCTCTCTCCTCACCCAAGCCGACGATCCGGAGAGCGAGCTGCAACGCCGTGTCGCCGCCTCGGTCGCCGGCTTCGGGGCGTCGCTCCGTGACGATCCCGACTTGCGCAACCGGGTGGACGTGTGGCTGGAGCGCATCGTCGGCGAATTGGTCGACCGCTTCGAGGGCGAGATCTCGGAACTGGTGACCACGACCGTCGACCGGTGGGATGCCACCGAGACGAGCCAGCGGTTGGAAGACCTGATCGGACGCGACCTCCAGTTCATCCGTATCAACGGCACCGTCGTCGGCGGTCTGGCCGGCCTGATCATCTACGCCGTGTCCCGGCTCTGGGTGTAGCCGGCGTTCAGTCGCCCACCTCGACCGCCAGCGGCCATCTCATGCCGGATGCGTCCCCGGCGAGAACGATGACGCGCCATCCTGCAAGCGTGCGGCTCCCGCCGACGATCTCTGCGTCGGGGCCGAACAGCCCGGCCCGCTGGAGCGCGGCTGCAGCCACGTCCTCCGGCACCGCTCCCACAGGCGGCACCGGTTCGGCGCCGCTGCCACCCGGGACCTCGGCGGGACGGGGCAGATCGGCCACGACCGCCAGTCCGCCCGCATCGACTTCGACCGGAACGATCACCGCGCGGATCGGAAGGCGACGAAAGCCGCCGGCGCCGGCCTCGGTCAGGGTGCGGAACACGACCGTGACGTCGTAGCGACCGGCCCCGGCCGCCGCTACCCGCGAGGCCCGCGCCCACTCGACCCAGGAGTACCCGGCGTCCGAATGCACTTCCGGAAGACCCGGGGCGAGTCCGGCATCCACGCCGCCGAAGAAGTCGACGGTGAACCACTCCGCCCGCGCCGCGGCCAGTCGCAGGTCCTCCTCGGGAACCACCGCCATCAAGTCGGCCTCCGAGTACAGCGATGGATCGGCTGGTGCGACCGCCGGCTCGGAAGGTGCCGCCGGTGGCTCCTCGGACGAGGGTTCGCCGGAGGAATCGCCAACCATGGTGCCCGGTTCGGCCTCCTCGGTCGTCACGGGCGCGAGGTCTACGACGGTTCCGTTCGACGCTCCTCGGGCCCGCATCGCAAGGGCACCGACGACGAGCACTACGAGAACGATGCCCACCACCTGCAGGATCCACCGCGGTCGGCGGCGTTCGAGCTCACCGGCCAGCATCGACCAGGGGATCCGCTCCGTCTCCTCATGCTCACGATCCATGAGGCCAACGTATGGTTATGCCCGGTTGAAATCAAGAACCTCGATTGACAGCAGGTGCAGCCGATTCAGGCGATTCTCGGCACATGGAGCGACGCCCCCTGCCGGGTGGCCCGCGGCACCGCCGTCGTCTGCAGAAACGCCGGCCCCTCGGCGACGGAGGTCGTGTTGGTGCAGCCGCCCCGCTCGTATGGCTGGTAATTGACCGTGGCATTGGTGACCGGCGTGGTCGCCCCCATGGCGTCGGTGACGTCCGGTTCCTCCCAGCGGACGGTCACGGACGGCGCATCACAGGGAGCGAACACTTCGCTCCACACCACGATGTGACCGAGCCGGGAGCCTCCGCCATCGAGATCCAGGATGACGTGGGTCGAGCCTGCGGCGAGATCGGCCACGGTGCCCCGCCACCACCCGGGCCGGTCGGGTGTCGGGGAGATCGCCAGGCGGTAACGAGAGCCTGGGTGCCAGGTGAAGTCCCGCGTGTTGGGGTCGTTGCGGACCGACGGCAGCGGCGACTCGGTGCCATCGAGGATGTGCCCGCCGCGAGGTTGGGAGGCGTAGCCACCCCAGTTCACCGCCGTCGATCCGGGATGCCGGTGATTCCATTGCAGACCCAGATGACCGCCACCGGTGTGGACCGAGCCGTCGAAGAACGAGGCCTGCAGCGCAAAGAAGTAGAGGTCGTCCGTCTGCGGTGGCGCGACGATGGTGAGCACGACGGAGGCCGCTACGAGGTCGCGCCCCCGGGTCTGCCACTGCAGGTGGAACGACGAGGCGCCGTTGCGGGAGGTCGGGCGGCCGTGGTCGCGCACGGCCACGGGAGCGGCGCGGAACAGGTGCCTGAAGAACGTGCGCACCGGCCCTCAGCCGCCGATGTACGACATCTCGACCTTGGGCAGGTCGACCGTCGCCTCGGACCGCATCTCCGAATAGCGGTCGGTGCGCCGCCGCCACACCGAGGCGATGATCTCGCGGAGCTCGTCGTCCGAGGCACCGTCGCGCAGCGGTTTGCGCAGGTCGGTCCCGGAGGTGGCGAACAGGCAGGTGTACAGCGATCCCTCCGCCGAGAGGCGGGCGCGGGTGCAGTCGGTGCAGAACGACTGGGTGACCGAGGTGATGACGCCGATCTCCCCCGCGCCGTCCGCGTAGCGCCAGCGGCGGGCGACTTCGCCGCGGTAGTTGGCGTCGATCGGCTCGAGCGGGAAGCGGTCATGCACGATGCGAACGACCTCGGCGGCGGGCACGACGTCGTCGAGGCGCCATCCGTTGGTCTTCCCCACGTCCATGTACTCGATGAAACGAAGGATGTGCCCCGTCCCGCGGAACTGCTCGGCCATGGCCACGATGCCGTCATCGTTGACCCCGCGCTTGACCACCATGTTGATCTTGACCGGCGAGAGCCCGGCGGCGGCCGCCGCTTCGATACCCTCGAGCACCGTGGCCACCGGGACGCCGACGTCGTTCATCGCCATGAACACCTGATCGTCCATCGAATCGAGGCTGACCGTGACCCGATCCAGCCCCGCCGCGGCCAGGGAGGCCGCCTTGCGGGGCAGCAACGTGCCGTTCGTCGTCAAGGTGACGTCGTCGATTCCGTCGATGGCGGTCAGCGCGGCCACGAGCGTCTCGAGGTCGCGGCGCAGCAAGGGCTCGCCT
>JBFFFX010000026.1:0-13524 GCA_041557775.1 Acidimicrobiia bacterium
ATTCGCCACCTCGAGAAGGGGCGCATCGTGGTGCTCGCGGGCGGTACGGGGAACCCCTTCTTCACCACCGACACGACGGCGGCGCTTCGCGCCGCGGAGATCGGGGCGGATGCCGTGCTCAAGGCCACCAAAGTGGACGGGGTCTACGACGCCGATCCCGTCGGCAACCCCGACGCCGTGCTGTTGGAGAAGGTCACGTACATGGACGTCATCGCCAAGAGACTCCAGGTGATGGACTCCACCGCCATTACGATGTGCATGGACAACGCGCTTCCCATCCGCGTCTTCAACATGCTGGAGGACGGAAACATCGCCGCGGCGGTGCGAGGCGAGGCGGTTGGGACGCTGGTGCACTGAGCGAGGTGGGCTGTGATCGAGGAGTTGTTGGACGAGGCGATCGGCAAGATGGACCAGGCGGTGGCGCACACCGCCGGTGAGTTCGCGACGGTGCGCACCGGCCGCGCCAACCCGAATCTCCTGCACCGCGTCATGGTCGACTACTACGGCAGCCCGACCCCGCTGCAGCAGCTGGCCGGCTTCAGCGTGCCGGAAGCGCGCATGTTGATCGTCTCCCCCTACGACAAGTCGGCGCTCGCGAACATCGAGAAGGCGATCCAGTCCGCGGACCTCGGATTGAACCCCTCCAACGACGGAAACATCATCCGTCTTGCGTTTCCCGCGCTCACCGAGGAGCGTCGCAGGGAGTTGATCAGGGTCGTTCGCGGGATGGCGGAGGACGGTCGGATCGCGATTCGCAACGTGCGCAGACACACGAAAGACGACCTGGAGGCCCTGGAGGGCGACATCTCCGAGGACGATATCCGCCGGGCCGAGAAGGAGCTGCAGGACGTGACCGACGAGCACGTCAAGCGGCTCGACGAACTCCTCCTCCACAAGGAGGAGGAGTTGCTCGAGGTGTGAGCAACATGAGTCCCCGCCGTTCGACAGTGACGCCGTCTTGACCGAGCGAGACGCCTCCGCGGGCGAACACGAACCCGGCGCCGAAGTGGTCGCCGGTGAAGGCGCCGACGCGAGTTTCGAGTTTTCGACCGAAGCCGAGCCGCACACCGGAAGCTCGGACGCCGGCGCCGGCGACTCTGCGCCGCCCCAGGACCCCTTTGCAGCCGTCAGAGACGCACCACTGGACGATCTCGCCATCGAGCTCGACCCGACCGACCCCGGCTTCACGACCGAGGATCTCGAGGCCATGCCACCGGGAGACGTTGCGGCGGAGTGGCCTCCGCCGCCTGGTCTCGACCGGCGACGCGCCGCAGAAGACGCCGGGCCCGAGGGGAGCGCTGCCGTCGCCGATCCCGGCCCGGGTGACGGTGACGGAGGGAACCGACTCACGGACGACGGCTACTTGAGCTCGTCGACGACGGAGTACCGAGGTCTGGCCGAGGAGCTGAGTAGGGCGCGGTACGAAGAGACCGAGCAGATCGCCGTCGCCGCCAACATGCCCGGGGTCGAGGCGGGCGTCGTCGGCCTCGAGGACGTGACCGGTGAGCCTGCCGTCATCATCCCCGAGGCGCCGTCTGCGCGTCTCGCCGATCTCACGCTGCGCATCGCCACCGGGGTGGGCTTGCTCGGTCTCTTCTTCCTGAGTCTGCAGTGGCAGCCGGGCCTCGGACTGCTGGCCGTCGCCTTGTTCGGTATCGCCGCCGGCGAGTACTACGCCGTGCTCGTCCGTACCGGCCACCACCCGGTTTCGGCTTTTGGCCTGTTGGGGGTCGCGGGCTGTCTCGTCGGTGCCTGGGTGTGGGGGGTCACGGCGATTCCGGTTGCCGTTGCGGCGACTTTCATCGCGGTCCCCCTCTACTACGGCACCACCGCACCGCGCCCGGACACACTGCGGGACGCTTCGTTGACGGTGTTGGGGGCGGTGTGGATCGGCGCCCTCGGCAGCTTCGCAATGCCCATCATCAAGGCCGACGGCTACCGGTGGCTGATTTCCGGGGTGGTCTTGATCGTGGCTGCGCTGGACGTGGGGCAATACTTCTTCGGCCGCTGGTTCGGACGCCGGCCCTTGGCGCCTGTCGTGTCTCCCAAAAAGACGGTCGAGGGGCTCGTCGGCGGTGCCGTCGCGGCGCTGCTGATGGGTTTCGGTCTGAGCTTCTTCGAGCCTTTCGACCTGATGAGCACGCTCGTTCTCGCCGGTGCGGCGATCGTGCTGGGTCCCCTCGGAGATCTCGCGGTGTCGGCAATGAAGCGACGTATCGGCGTCAAGGACATGGGCACCGTGCTTCCCGGGCACGGTGGCATTCTCGATCGCATCGACGCGTTGCTCTTCGTGATCCCCGCCGCCTGGGTCGTGTTCCGCGCAACGGGGCTGATCTGAAGCCGCTCGTCGTCCTCGGAGCGACGGGCTCGATCGGTCGACAGACACTCGACGTCGCCGCCCGGCTGGGCTTCGAGGTCGCCGCGATCGCCGCGCGCCGCACCTCGCCCGAACTCCTCGCCCTCGCCGCCGCATGGCCCGGCGCCGATGTCGTGGCCACCCAGCCGGATGCGATGGCGGCTCGCTTCGATGCCGAGATCCCGGGCAGGATCGCCTACGGGTCCGGCGGCCTGGTCGCCCTGGCAGGGCGACCCGACCACATCGTCGTCAACGGTGTGGTCGGCGCCGAGGGCCTGGCGCCGTCGGTCGCCGCCGTCACCGCGGGCAACCGGCTGGCGCTGGCCAACAAGGAGAGCTTGGTCGCCGGCGGGCGTGTGCTGCTCGATGCGGCCTCGGCCAACGGCGCGGAGATCGTTCCGGTCGACTCAGAGCACTCGGCGCTGTGGCAGTGCATCGTCGGCGAAGCGGCAGAAACGGTCGACCGGCTCGTGCTGACGGCGTCGGGCGGACCCTTCCGCGGCGCTTCCCGGGCCGACTTGCTCGACGTGACCGTGGCCGAGGCGCTCGCCCATCCCACCTGGCAAATGGGTCGCCGGATCACCATCGACTCGGCGACGATGATGAACAAGGCGCTCGAGGTGATTGAGGCGCACTACCTCTTCGACATCCCGTACGACCGCATCGACGTCGTGGTTCACCCGCAGAGCATCGTGCACTCCATGGTCGAGTTCACCGACGGGAGTGTGAAGGCCCAGCTCGGCGAGCCGGACATGCGGGTGCCGATTCAGTATGCGTTGACGGCCCCCGACCGGAGCGGGGCGCCGATCCCGCCGCTCGACCTCGCGGGGCGGAGCCTCACGTTCGAGGCGCCCGACCTCGATGCGTTCCCGTGTCTCCGCCTCGGCTATGAGGCGGGGCGCCGGGGCGGAGTCGCTCCGATCGTGCTCAACGCCGCCGACGAGGTCGCGGTTGCCGCCTTTCTCGACGAGCGCATCGGCTTTCTCGAGATCGCCGAGGTGGTCGGGGCTGCCCTCACGGCCACACCGGATGCGCAGCCGGAGTCGGTGGAGGCGGTGCTCGCCGCCGACGCCGCCGCCCGGGAGCTGGCCGGGGACCTCGTGGCCGACCGGAGGCGTTGACCGGGTCGCAGGAGCAGTGCCGGCAGCTGCTTGCGACGATCCAGGTACGGCGTCGGGGCGAGTAGCGTTGGGGCGACCCCACACGAGAACGAGGAAGACATGGGCCCCGTGGTGATGATCGTCGGCGTGCTCCTCATGGTGATCATCCATGAGGCGGGCCACTTCGTCGCCGCCAAGGCATTCAACATCAAGGCGACGGAAGCCTTCTTCGGATTCGGTCCGCGCATCTGGTCGACGACCCGCGGCGAGACCGAATACGGGGTCAAAGCGCTGCCGCTCGGCGGCTATGTGCGCATCATCGGCATGAACCCGTTCGAAGAAGTCGCACCAGAGGACGAGGGCCGCACCTACCGGGAGAAGCCGTTCTGGCAGAAGTCCGTCGTCGTGCTGGCCGGCATCGGCAGCCACTTCGTGATCGCGTTCATCTTGTTCTACGCGCTGTCCGTCGGCTACGGGATGAACGCACCGACCACCGAGATCGAGTCGGTCAGCCCCTGGCTCCTGATTCCCGACGACGCCCCGGATGCGATCGTGGCGGACCTCGAGCCGAACGACACGATCGTCAGCGTCGCCGGGATTCCCTTCGCCCAGATCGATCCAAACCAGCGAGACCCCCACGGCGAGGTGGAGGTCGTGATCGAGCGCCGGGGAACCTCTCTGACGGTAACGACGACCGACACGCTGGTGCCGACGCCGGCGGCGCTCGTTGGTCTCCGCCCCGGAGACGAGCTCCTCGCCGTGGACGGGGTCGAGTTCACGACCTGGGAGCAGTTCGTCGACCTCACCAGGGCGCGGCCCGGTCGCGAAGCGACCATCACCTTGAATCGTGGCGGCCAGGTGATGACCTTGGTCGCCTCGCTCACCTCTCGTTCGCTCGACGGTGAGGAGGTCGGCTTCCTCGGTGTGGCCCCCTCGCTGGTCATCGACCGTGCCGGCCCGATCGAGGGGCTGGGTATCGCCGCGAGCGACATCGGCTTCGCCGTGGGACAGAGCTTCGCCGGCCTGGTCGGTCTGGTGACCAACTTCGATGAACTGGTCGGAGCCATGTTCAGCACCGAGAGCGCCGTCCTGGAAGAGGTGCGACCGATCAGCCCCATCGGTCTTGCCCAGGTGGCAGGCTTCGTCGGGATCGCAGAAGTGATCGCGCTGCTCGCCCTGGTGAACGTCTTCGTCGGTGTGCTCAACGTGATCCCGCTCTATCCGCTCGACGGCGGGCATTTCGCGGTTGCGCTGTACGAGCGGATTCGGGGGCGCCACGCCGACGTTCGCAAGCTCGTGCCGATCGCCGCTGCGGTGTTCGCCTTCATCGTGGTGCTCGGCGTCCTCGGGTTCTACTTCGACATCGTCGACCCCATCGAGCTGCCGCGCTGAAACCGGGACTCCTCGCCACACCTACGATGAGGTTCTGATGACCATCACCCGCCGCAGATCTCGGATGATCCACGTCGGCGAAGTCCCCGTCGGGGGCGATGCACCGGTCACGGTTCAGTCGATGACGACGACGAAGACCGCGGACGTCGACGCCACGCTGTCGCAGGTGTATGCCCTGGCCGGAGCCGGCGCCGACATCGTCCGCATCACCTGCAATGACGTCGACGCCGCCCAGGGGCTTGCCGAGATCGTGCCCCGGGCGCCGGTGCCGATCATCGCCGACATCCACTTCCAATATCGCCTGGCGCTGGCAGCCCTCGAGGCGGGTGTCGCCGGTCTCCGGCTCAATCCTGGGAACATCCGCAAGGAAGACCACATCAAGACCGTGGCCCGCGCCGCTGCCGAGGCCGGAGTGCCCATCCGCGTGGGTGTCAACGCCGGTTCCCTGGACAAGGATCTTCTGGAGAAATACGGATCGGCGGTACCGGAAGCCCTCGTCGAGTCGGCGTTGAAGGAGATCGGCTATCTCGAGGACGTGGGCTTCCGCGACATCAAGATCTCGGTGAAGCACAGCCACGTGCCGGCGATGGTCGAGTCCTACCGGCTGCTCGCCGAGACCGTCGACTATCCGCTGCACCTCGGCGTCACCGAAGCCGGACCGCTGCCCGGAGGACTCATCAAATCGGTCGCGGGTATCGCCACCCTGCTCCTGGAAGGGATCGGCGACACGATCCGCTTCTCGCTGACCGCAGATCCCGTCGAGGAGGCGAAGGCCGGTCGCCAGCTGCTCGAATATCTCGGCTTGCGGGAGCGCAAGGGGCTCGACCTCATTGCCTGTCCGTCCTGCGGGCGCGCCGAAGTCGATGTGATCAAGGTCGCCGGCGACGCCCAGGCGGCGCTCGAGGCGGAGAAGCTACCGATCCAGGTCGCCGTGATGGGCTGCGTGGTGAACGGGCCCGGTGAGGCACGGGAAGCCGACATCGGGATTGCGGCCGGGCGGGGCAAGGGCCACCTGTTCATCAAGGGTCAGGTTGTGCGGGTCGTTCCCGAGGCGGACATGGTCGAGGCCCTCGTCGACGAGGCACGCAAGCTGGCCGCCGAGGGTGTCGAGGCCCGGCTGGCCGCCGCCGACTCGGACGCAGCAGCCGCCGCCGAGGAGACCGCGATCGAGCTGAGGTCCCTGCAAGGAGATGCCAACCGCGCCGCCGCCCGGCGCGCTGCCGTCGCCGAGTTGGCGACGGGCGAATGAGCTCTCAGACGGCGCGTCATCTCCGACTGCTCACTTGGTTCCTCGGCGCCGCGGGCGTCGCCACCGCCGTGGCGATCCTCGTCGGCCCGGCGCTGCGCGACGGAGAGCCCGCCGCTGGGCCGGCGCAGCCTCGGGACACTGCAACGACTGTGGCGACGACGACCACCGCCGCTTCGGTGATGGACACCACCGTTGCGCCGGAGCCCACGACGACCGTTGCGCCCGCGCCCCTGGACGCCGCGTCCGTCGAGCGGGAGATCGCTCCCTCGGTGGCCTTCATCACGACCTTCAACGGCACCGGCAGTGGCGTTCTCGTGACCGAGGACCTGGTGCTGACCAACGCCCACGTCGTGTGGCCCTTCTCCACGGTCGGGGTGCTCTTCGGTGGCGACAGCCGGCGGACGGGCCGGGTCGTCGGGATCGACCCGAGGGCCGATCTCGCGTTCGTGCAGGTCGACAGTCCCCGTCTCCCGCCGCCCATTCCATTCGGCAGCTCGAGGGAGCTCGACGCGGGGTCGCAGCTCTTCGTCGTCGGGTTTCCGGGCGCCGTCGAGTTCACACCCGATCCGACCGTCGACAGCGGGGCGTTCTCGGGAGTCCGCGTCTGGGAGTTCTCCGGCGTCGACTGGGTCGTCACCGAGGCGCCGGCGATCGGCGGCCAGAGCGGGGGAGCCCTCGTCGACGAGTATGGGAGGCTCGTCGGCATCACGACCTTCGGATCGCCTGCAACCGTGTACTCCGTCACGATCGAGGACATCGCGGTCCGGCTCGACCTGCTGAATGCGGATGGGCTTCCCGATCTCGCCGACCGCCGGCCTCCGCGCTCCGGCGGCCGCCTGAGCCACGACATCGACCTCGAGGGGCCATGGGAGCAGGCGGCATTCGTGACGTGGCTCAGCCCAGGAGTGCGCACCGAGCTGTCGGGCAGTACCGACGTGTCGTGGCGGGCGCTCGATCCCTACGGACTCGAGCTCGGCCGCGGCGACGGAGCGCTCGACGTCTTCTGGCCCCTCGCCACGCCCGGGATCGTGCTGGGCGAGTCGGCGGGAACGTCCAGCACGGTGCAGGCCACGCGGCCGATGATCGTCCTTCCCGATCCGGACGACGCCCGGGCCTTGGGTGCCGACGGCTTGGAGGGCTTCGTCGACGTGCCCGGCGATCGCGACTGGTTCTACCTCGAGGTCGAAGCGCAGGCCGGGGTGACGACCATCGTCGTCGAGGCGCAGACGAGGGTCCGGATCTCGCTGTATGAACGTGCCTCGCGCCGCCTCATCGCCGAGGTCGAGCACGAGCGGGGCTTCTTCTTCGAGGATC
This sequence comes from Acidimicrobiia bacterium, assembly GCA_041557775.1. Lineage (GTDB taxonomy): Bacteria > Actinomycetota > Acidimicrobiia > Spongiisociales > UBA5794 > DATHZQ01. The sequence continues at coordinate 7,412 of JBFFFX010000026.1, forward strand.
CGGCTCTCGTGGTCGAGGAGCTCGCGGCCGGCAGCTACGTGGTCGCGATCGAGGACATCGCCGCCCAGTTCGGGATGTACTCGATCCGCGTCGAGTAGCGGCAGGTTAAGCTCCGCCGCCTGCAAGCGACACAGGAGCATCCGGCTGTGCGCTGGAGCCAAGCCTTCATTCCCACGCTACGCGACGACCCCGCCGACGCCGAAGCGGCGAGTCATCGCCTCCTCGTCCGCGGCGGTTTCATCCGCCAGCTCATGGTGGGCTCGTACTCCCTCCTGCCGCTCGGCCTGCGGGTCGCCACCAAGCTCGAGGGCATCATCCGTGCGGAGATGGAGGGGATCGGCGGTCAGGAGTTCCTGCTGCCGGTGGTCCACCCGGGGGAGATCTGGAAGAAGACCGGCCGGTGGGACGACGTCGAAGGCATCCTGGTGAAATTCCACGATCGGCGCGGCGCCGACCTCCTGCTGGCGATCACCCACGAGGAGATCTTCGCCGTGATCGCCTCCGAGCTGCAGTCGTATCGTGACGTTCCGCAGCTCTGGTATCAGTTCCAGACCAAGTTCCGAGACGAGCCCCGCCCCAAGGCCGGGCTGCTGCGCGTCCGCGAGTTCGTGATGAAGGACTCGTACTCGTTCGACATCGACGAGGCGGGACTCGACGACCAATTCGACCGCCACTATCACGCGTACCGGCGGATCTTCAGCAGGATCGACCTCGACGCCATCGCCGTGGAAGCGAGCTCCGGCGTGATGGGGGGCACCGAGTCGGCCGAGTTCATGGTCGCGTCGCCGGCGGGCGAGGACGACGTCGCGCTCTGCAACGCCGGCGACTACGCCGCCAACGTCGAGCGGGCGGTGTCTCGCATCCCGGACGTCGCCGATACGCAGTGGGACGGTCGGCCGGAGCGGTTCGCCACGCCGGGAATCCGCACGATCGCCGGGCTGGCCGACGGGTTCGACTTCGCCGCTGCCGATCACCAGATCAAGAGCCTGGTGTATGTGGTGGACGGCGCGTTGATGCTCGTGTTGCTGCGCGGCGACCACGAGTTGATGGAGCAGAAACTCGTCGACGGTCTCGGCACCGAGCACGTGCGTCCGGCCGATGCGGACGAGATTCGGGAGGCGCTCGGGGCGGATCCCGGGAGTCTCGGGGCTGTCGGGGTGAGCGAGCTGGGCATCGTCGCCGATCCCGCGCTCCGCGGCCGGACGAACATGGTCACGGGTGCGAATGACGACGATTGGCACCTGCGCGGCGTCGATGTCGACCGGGACATCGCCGTCGACACGTGGCTCGACCTTCGCTTGGTGAAGGAAGGCGAGGGCTGTCCCCGCTGTGACGGTGTGCTGACGATCCGGCGGATGATCGAGATCGGGCACATCTTCAAGCTAGGCACGAAGTACAGCGAGGCGGCGGGGGCGACGATCCTCGATGAGGACGGCACGGCGCGGCCGATCCTGATGGGGTCCTACGGCATCGGCATCGGTCGCAACATGGCGGCCGTCGTCGAGAACCACCACGACGACAAGGGGATCATCTGGCCGATGGCTCTGGCGCCCTACGAGGTCGTGATCACCGTCGTCAAGGTCGATGACGAGGCGACGGTGGCGGCTGCCGATGCGTTGTACGAGGCGCTCGGCGCGGCGGGGGTGGACGTGATCATCGACGACCGCAAGGAGCGGCCCGGCGTCAAGTTCAACGACGCCGAGCTGATCGGCATCCCGCTGCGGATCACTGTCGGTCCCCGCGGCCTGGCCGACGGCATGGTGGAGCTCACCACGCGAGCGACTGGTGAGACCGAGTCCATGGCCCTCGCCGGGGCCATCGACGCGGTCGTCGCGCGGGTTCGCGCCGCCGGCTGACGGACCGCTCCGCACCCCGCGGCGCGGGACCTCGGCGCCCGCCCGGGGCGTGATCGGCGCCGAAGATGGGATGCCTGCGCTTGCTATACTCATGCCGCAACTGAGATGCGATGTGTCGAGGTGGGCCTGCGCCCGCCTCGTTTGTTGCTGGAGACATTTGTTGGACGCATGAGTCGGAGGATGACAGGTGACCGCCACGGCGGAGCGCCTCTGGGCGCTGATCGGGCCGTACGTAGCCGAGGAAGGCATTGAGCTGGACGACGTCGAGATCGTCGGCAGCGGAGGTGCCTCGATCGTGCGCGTCATCATCGACGACGAGGGCCCGCTGGACGTCGACCTGATCGCCCGCATCTCGCGTGGAGTGTCGCGTCTGCTCGATTCCGAAGATCCGATAGGCTCCTCGTACACGCTCGAGGTTTCCTCGCCGGGCCTCGAACGCAAGCTGCGCCGTTTCCGCCACTACGAGAAATCGGTCGGCCGCGAGGCGAAGCTGAAGACCCGCTCGCCGATCGACGGCGAGCGACACCATCGCGGCGTGATCGTCGCAGCGAGCGAGACCGAGGTCACGCTGGAGACCGAGCAGGGAGCCCTGACCATCCCGCTCGAAGATGTCACGTCCGCCCGCACCGTTTTCGTTTGGGATGCCAAGACGAAGCCGGGCGCCGTCAAGCACTGAAAGAGGACGACGATGGACTACAACCTGCTCGAGGCGCTGGAGCTGCTGGAACGCGAGAAGGGCGTTCCCGCGGACACGATCCTCGATGCGCTCGCCAACGCCTTGGTGTCCGCCTACAAGCGGACGCCGGGGGCAGCCGAGGAAGCGCGGGTGACGATCGACGCCGACACGGCAGAGATCGTCGTGTACGGCCAGGAGCTGGACGAAGACGGCAACGTGGTCAAGGAGTGGGAGGACACTCCGGAGGACTTCGGCCGCATTGCCGCGCAGACCGCCAAGCAGGTCATTCTCCAGCGGCTGCGGGACGCCAAGCGGGAGCAGGTCTTCGAGCTGTACGAAGGCCGCGAGGGCGACCTCGTGACCGGCATCGTGCAGCAGTCCGATCACCGGTACGCCATTCTCGACCTGGGCAACGCCGAGGCGATCATGCCGTCATCCGAGCGCATTCCCTACGAGCGCCTCGAGCGCGGCAATCGCGTCAAGGCGTACATCGTCGAGGTTCGCGGCGAGGGCAAGGGTCCGCAGATCGTCGTCAGCCGCAGCCATCCCGAGTTCATCCGGTCGCTGTTCGAGCTCGAGGTGCCCGAGCTGGTCGACGGCGACGTCGAGATTCGGGCGATCGCCCGTGAGCCGGGCCACCGGACCAAGATCGCCGTGGCGTCCAACGATCCCAATGTCGATCCGGTGGGCGCCTGTGTCGGGGCCCGCGGTTCCCGGGTGCGTCAGGTCGTCAACGAGCTGCGTGGCGAGAAGGTCGACATCGTCGAGTGGCGCGACAACTCGTCGGCGTTCTTGGCGGAGGCGCTGAGCCCGGCGCGGGTCAAGGAGGTGCGCCTCGACGACGAGGAGCGCGTGGCAACTGTCATCGTTCCGGACCATCAGCTGTCGCTGGCCATCGGCAAGGAGGGGCAGAACGCTCGCCTTGCGGCGCGCTTGACCGGCTACAAGGTCGATATCAAGTCGGAGAGTCAGGACCTCGGTCTCGACGTCGAGGACGAGAGCGTCGCCGGCGAGGGCGCAGCTCCCGAGGCCGCCGCCGAGGAGGCCCAGGCGGAGGGCGGCGCCGATGCGGCAGAGGCAGCGCAAGATGAGGCTGCTGCCGATTCCGCTGAGGAGGCCCAGGCTGAGGATGCCGTCGACGCCGCTGAGGAGGCCCAGGCCGAGGATGCCGTCGACGTCGGGGAAGCTCCCGCGGACGTGGTGGAGGAAGTGGCGGAGGCCGCTGCCTCGGTGGCGGAGGTCACGGAGGATGTCGAAACATCCGACGACGACGCAGGTGGCGACGATGACGCAGGTGGCGAGGATGACGAGCGGACCACCGATGAGGCGGCCGCCCATGCGGAGGCAGAGACGTCCTGACCGGACGTGTGAGAGAACAACAAGCCGGAGGTGACGGTGGCGAAGCAGAGGGTGTACGAGTTGGCACGGGAGCTTGGGCTCGAGTCCAAGGAGGTGCTGACGCGCGCCCAGGAGCTCGGCATCGAGGTGAAGACGGCGTCGTCCGGACTCGACGAGGAGGCGGTGGCGCTCGTCAAGCTCTCCTACGAAGAGGCCACAGAGGCGCCCGAGGAAGTCGAGGAGGCCGCAGAGGCCCCTGAGGAAGCCGAGGAGGCGCCGGAGGTGGTCGAGGAGGAGCCCGTCGCCACAGCCGAGGCGCCGCCCGCCACGGAGTCTGCTGCTGCCGTCGAGGAGGCCGCGGCGGAGCCTGCACCCGTCGCCGCGGCCCCGGCGGCACCCGAGGCCGATCGCCCCGCGGAGGTCCCCCAGGAGGACAACATCCTGGCCGTCGACGAGGGCATCACCGTTGCCGAGTTCGCCCGTCTCGTCGGGGAGCGCACCGGTGATGTCGTCCGCACCCTCATGGGAATGGGCGAGATGATCCCCGGGGGTGGAGCGATTCCGCGGGCTGCCCTCGAGCCCCTCGGCCGGCATTTCGGCTATGAGCTCCTCGTCGAAGAGGCGGAAGAGGAGCCGGAGGAGGAGCGGCGTGCGCCATTCATGGTGGAGTACGAGGACGACCCTTCGAGCCTCGTGCTGCGGCCTCCGGTCGTGACCGTCATGGGACACGTGGACCACGGCAAGACCCAGCTGCTCGACACCATCCGCCGGGCGAACGTCGTTGCCGGCGAAGCCGGCGGCATCACCCAGCACATCGGGGCGTATCAGGCGAGCGCGGCGGGGCAGAAGATCACGTTCATCGACACGCCCGGCCACGAGGCCTTCACCGCGCTTCGGGCGCGGGGCGCCAATGTCACCGACATCGTCGTGCTGGTGGTCGCCGCCGATGACGGGGTCATGCCGCAGACCGTTGAGGCCATCGATCACGCGAAGGCGGCCGGGGTGCCGATCATCGTGGCGATCAACAAGATGGATCTCGAAGGTGCCGATCCGTACGCCGTTCGCGCCGCGCTGACGCAGCACGGCATTGTCGTCACCGAGCTCGGCGGCGATGTCGAGGCCGTCGAGGTCTCGGCACTGCAGGGAACGGGGATCGACGGACTGCTCGAAACCATCGCCCTGACGGCGGAGCTCGAGGAGCTCGGCGCCAACCCCGACGCAGCCGCGGTGGGGACCGTCATCGAAGGACAGCTCGAGGTGGGCCGCGGCCCGGTCGCAACGGTCATCGTGCAGCGGGGAACGCTGAAGCGAGGCGACGCGATCGCCGCCGGCATTACCGCCGGACGCGTCCGGGCGATGTTCGACGAGAACGGGCAGCAAGTGAAGTCCGCCTCGCCGAGCACGCCGGTGTTGGTGACCGGATGGGACGATGTGCCGGTCGCCGGCGACATGTTCGAGGCCGTCAAGAACGAACGGATCGCCCGCAAGATGGCCCAGGCGCAGATGGACGTTCAGCGGGCCGCAGAGCTGACGGTGCCGACGGCAACCGAGCGCCTGGGGCAGCTGCTCGAGCAGCTGCGAACCCAAGGGCACGCCGAGTTGCGGGTCATCGTCAAGGCCGACGCGCACGGGTCGCTGGAGGCGCTGCGGGATGCCATCGCCAAGATCCGGCGCGAGGACGCCCGCGTGCACTTGATCCGTGGCGACGTCGGCGGGATCACCGCCAACGACGTGACCCTGGCCGAGGCTTCCGAGGCCGTGATCTACGGTTTCAACGTGCGCCCGGACACCAACGCCCGCAGGGATGCCAAGGAACGTGGCATCGACATCCGCACCTTCCGGATCATCTACGAGCTGCTGGAGGACGTCGAGGGTCTGCTGGTCGGAGAGTTGGAGCCCGAGGAGGTCGAATCCTTCCTGGGCGTCGCCGACGTGCGCGCCACTTTCCGGGCACCCCGGTACGGGCTCGTGGCGGGTTGTTACGTCACGGAGGGCGAGATCAACCGCAACGCTCGGGCCCGGCTGGTCCGCGACGGTGTGGTCGTCTACGACGGTCGGATCACTTCGCTGCGGCGGTTCAAAGACGACGTGCCGACGGTCAACGCCGGTTTTGAGTGCGGCATCGGGCTCGAGAACTTCCGGGACATCAAAGAGGGCGACACGATCGAGTCGTACGAGGTTCGGGAAGTCGCCCGGACCTAGTGGCTCGGGGGACGGAGAAGGCTCGTGCGGATCGACGAAGC